>JASHVE010000552.1 GCA_030039675.1 Acidobacteriaceae bacterium
AGTTATTAGCTTTCGCGTAGGCCGGTTGTTGCAGAGTGAACGGAGCATCGTACAATGTAAGATAGCGTCGAATTGTCGCGTCTGGAGCACAACGGGCGGGCGCAAACAAACTATTCGACGCGAAGCTACTGTGCCACTTTGCACGAAAGCGCCGGGATGGCGGAACTGGCAGACGCAGCGGACTCAAAATCCGCCGACCCTTGCGGTCATGGGGGTTCGACCCCCCCTCCCGGCACCATAATAAGCCAAATGAATAGAGCGATTTATCCCTGGACACTCCTGTGGGGCCTGCCTATCCCTTATCGACCGTAGGGCCTGGTGCATGTTTTGGTGCATGTTGACGCCCTCAGCGCGTTCCGACAATGCGGTCGACGACCGACTGCGTGTGTTGGGGGGATAAGTGTGCACGCTGATCCCGAATTTCCAGACCGGTCCGCTCTCGTATTCGCGCCACGAGAGGCACCTATCGACGATGGTCTCCTCCAGGTCAGAGAAATTAGAAAGCTGCCGCTCAATGCGAGTCTCGTGACGCTTTCCGCATGCGACACGGGCGTCGGCCCGGTCGGTGAGGAGGGGGTGGTGAATATCGTGAATGCCTTCATCGAGGCTGGAGCGCAGAGCGTCGTCTCGACGCTGTGGGAGGTGGAGGACCATGCGACCGCACAGCTGATGATCTCTTTTTATGGACACCTAAGCCGCGGAGAGGAGAAAGCAGAAGCACTGCGTCAAGCGCAACTCGAATCCCTGAAAGCCGGGGACCCGCCGTACTTTTGGGCAGGATTCGAGCTTGACGGTGAACCAAGCACGACTCTGTTTACGAATGGCACATCCAACGTCTCTCTCAGGAGCAGCCGATGACGACAACTACCGTTGCAATTTCCCCATTATCAGTGGATCTCACGGCAAGAAGCAGGCACGCCATTCTTGAGAATGTTCTCGCACACTCGAAAAGCGGTTCTACTCGCCGGAGAAACTAAATGCCGAATGGCTATCGGCCGTGGAACGTCATAGGCCCGCAATCGAATCTGCCCCCAGCGCAGATGTATTTGAGCAGGCTGTCAGCGATTTGCTTGCAGAGGCTGTGCAGTTGCAGCGCGGCGACACACTCGTTGAGCCCGCGACCATCGCCGCCGTTGATACCATCGACGCTGAGGTGACTCTTCTGCGGAGTGCGCCAAGTCTAAAACACCGCGCCAGCGTTCACTTTCACGCTTTTGCTTCGGAATGCATGGCGCGTTTGTTCCTGTTGGGCTGTCGTGTGCTTGAATCGGGGAGCGTGCAATTAGTCCGGCTGCAGCTGAGCAAGCCGATTGTCCTTCTGCCGGGAGATAGATTCGTTCTTCGGCACGGATCGCCGATTACCACGATCGGCGGGGGACGGGTCTTAGACTCACGCACAGTGCAGCACCTGAATCGAGACAAGACCCGGATTTGGCTGGAGCAAATCTGTCATGCAGATCTCAATCAACGACTTGCGCTTCGCGTCTTACGGCGCAGGACCGCAGGGATCTCTATTGCTGGGCTCACAGTGGAAACGGGGCTGAAACAGGATGTAATCCGAGCCCGGCTCGCACCAATGATTCAGGACCAGCGTCTTCTGTTGATCGAGGGCAATCTTTTGTTAACGCGCGATGCAATCGGTGAGGCGACTGACATGATCGTGCAGGAATTTGAGAGTCTTCTCCAGGGCAGCGGCGCATATGGTGTGAAGAAGTCGGAGTTGCGGAGCAGGACGCGGCTGCGAGCAGAAGTTTTCGAGCATACGGTGAGGCTTCTGGAACACGAAAGAAAGATCCAGGGACGGAATGAGCTTCTGTTCGCCTCAGAAGTGAGCCCTTCCCGATCGACCCGGGAGCAGAAAAGGCTGTCGGCGATTGCTCTCGCATTCGAGACGTCTGGCCTCGCGGCGCCCTCTCCCGCCAGTCTGGCCGCGGAATTGGGAATCGATCCATCAGAGATGCGCCGCCTCATCACGATTCTTTTGCGCGAAAGGACGCTGATTCGGCTGGGTGACGACTCCCTGTGCGTTCATCAGCTTGCTCTGGCAGAGCTGAAACAGAAGGTCCAGGCGATGCGCGGCCAGACCATCGATGTCGCCGGATTTAAGCTGCTAACGGGAGTATCCCGTAAATACGCCATCCCTTTGCTCGAATACTTCGATAGGGAGAGGGTCACAAAAAAGCAAGGAGAGCAGAGGGTTGTGCTCTAAACCTAACGCAGCCAGGCCTCGAATCCGGGAACATCGATCAAAAGTTTGTTCTTGGCCAAAATTTCCCCGTGGTATAGTTTCTATGATCAGCGGCTGGCGCAGGCCCATGGCAGACCCCAAAAGCAAGATCCAACTCATTGAAGATCCTGATGCAACCGGCGATGTGGCTGCTGTGTACGATGAGTGGCGACGCAAATCCGGCAGGCAGAATGTGCCGGGCATTCTCAAATGCTTCAGCCACCGGCCCGACTTTTTGCGCGAGGTCATCAAGTTTAGCGACACCGTACATTTTTCCGAGGGGCATCTGACGCGGCGTCAAAAGGAAGCGATTGCAAGCTGGGTCTCGTATCTGAATCGCTGCCCGTATTGACTGGACTCGCATGCGTACTTCCTGCGGGTTCAGGGAGCAGATGAAACCACGGTGCAGGCGCTCGTTCATGGCAAGCTGGACGACGCCGAACTGAGCAAGGCCGAGCGCGCGCTTCTGGATTATGTAACCAACGTGACCGAAGCCGCGTATCGCACTACTGCTGACGACGTGCAAGCGCTTCGCGAGCACGGCTGGACTGATTCGCAAATCGCAGAAGCCGTCTATATCACTGCAATGTTCGCATTTTTCAATCGGGTCGCGGACGCTTTTGGAATTCCGCCGCAGCGATATCTTGAAATGAACGCGATAACGAAGTGAGGGGCGCGATGAAGGCAACCATAAAGCGCTGGCTGCAAAACCGCTTGGTGCTCCGTTTGGCGGGTGCACTATTCGTCGCCTGGTTGGGCTTTGTCGGATTTATTGACTGGGCTATGCACCGGCCTCCTGATGTCTTCGGTCATGTAATGATGCATATGCCCATGCCGGCGTATTTTCTGTTTCCGTTCGAAACCATGTGGACGCAGGCTCGCTTTGGCCATGTGAATCTGGGCGATGCAGCGCCGGACTTCACGGTCGAGATACTTCACACGCAGGAGCCGGTGCAACTCGCCTCCCTTTGGACTTCAAAGCCAGTGGTCCTTGTCTTCGGAAGCTATACCTGACCGCCATTTCGGCGGGAGGTTCCCGCCCTGAATAAGCTCGCGGACGAGTACAAGGATAAGGTGGCTTTCTACGCAGTCTATATCGTTGAGGCTCACCCGACCGACGTGTGGCAGATGCAATCCAATGTGCGCGATCACGTGCTTTTCGCCAGCCCGAAAAACGAAGCTGAGCGATTCAATGTAGCCGGGGCGTGCGTGCGGAAGCTCGGAATCAAGTTCCCAGCGTTGGTCGACGGATTCGACAATCGTGTTGAGGCGGCCTACACCGCCTGGCCTGACCGGTTATACCTGATCGCCCCTGGAGGGCGAGTGCTCTACAAAAGCAAGCCCGGGCCGTTTGGCTTCGATCCCGATCTTCTGGCAGCCGCAATTAGAAACACCGTCAGCTCCAACTGATCTACCCCCACCTCGCCTCGATTACGGCAATCAGAAACTCGTGTGTCACAAACTGCAAGGCGTGCCACCCGCTCGGACTATATAACCCGCGGGATGAGTCGGTCCCCTCGATTGACGCCTACTAGAGCGGTTCCACAGTTGATGTGCCCTTGCCGAAACCGCCGCTTTGCAGCAGTGGCTTCGGGATATAGCAACTGTGAAACCGCTGTAAGTCCTCTCCCGGGCACTAGAGGTTTAAGGAAACTGCCATTTCTCGAGTGTACGTTTGAGACAGGTTTCTGCCGCCAGCGGGAGACTGTGTCGCCCGTGGTTCTGCAGAGGGATTCTTCACCGCTCATTGCTGCGAGACGGCGAAGAGTTCAAGAGAACGCTCAATGCTCGGACGGTTACCCGACAGGATGTCCGCTCGGCGCAAGTGATGGAAGCGGCTTAACACATGGTTTGCGGAGGCGAGCACTCGGAGACGCTCCACATAAACTGAGAGTGTAGCTCCCGGCAGCGCGAAGATGGCGATTTCATCCGCGAAGTTGTCCAAATAAGCGCGGGCACCGCAGCAACCCAGGCTAAGGGCCGCACGGCCTGAATTGACGACCTGAGGAACGACCGCACATGCCGGCCGCCCGAGCGCAGGCGTATTCTGATTTTCGACTTGCTGTACGGCCTCGGAAAGAATAAGCATCTGATTGGAACTGACGAAGAGCAGAACAATATCGGGACGCAACGCGGAAGCCGCAAGCGGCGCGTAGACCACATAACGCGAACGGGATTTGAGCACTGGAATCTGCGGAATATCCTCCGTGCGAACGTAGCCTAGGTCTGCGAAGACTTTGAGGGCATCCATGAGGTCGGCCTGCTGTTCCGGCGAAGGCTCGAGATTGTGCGTATGTACGCCGATGGAACAAAGGGAATGGTCGACGGCAGAAGTCGCGAAGGCCGCACTGGCTGCCTCCTGCCAGAAGCGGCAGCCCGCTGGCGCAACTCCACTATAGTTAGCTATGCCTGCCGGAATCTCGTCTACCAATGAGATTGCGATCGGTGGTTGCTTGAGTTGGAGTAAGCTGATGAGTTCCTGGGCAAGGTCGGCGTAGTTTGACATGGCGAAGTTCTCTCCTCTAATGGTGGGCGTGCAGGATTACGCCTGATGAGCGCTCTCGACAGTGAAACCGAGTCCGGAAATAAATTCT
>JASHVE010000553.1 GCA_030039675.1 Acidobacteriaceae bacterium
GAATCGGGCTTTGATACTTCGGATCGCTTTGGGCCGTTTTCCGGGGACACGCACCATTTTGCGCCGGTGTGCCTGAACAGTCTGCTTTACCGCTATGAGCGCGACCTGGCTCACATTGCGCATCTGCTCGGTAAGCCCGAGGACGCACAGCACTGGGACCGCCGCGCGAATGCGCGGGCTGATGCAATGCAGCGCTATCTGTGGCGTCCCAAAGAAGGCGTCTTTGCCGATTACGACTTTTATCGCGCGAAGACTTCCGACTATGCGTATATCAGTTCTCTCTATCCGCTGTGGGCGGGCGTGGCCACGCGCGAAGAGGCTAACCAGATGGAGGCCAAGCTGAATCTGTTTGAGCGGCCCGGCGGGCTTTCAATGAGCAACACGAATACCGGCCTGCAGTGGGACGAGCCCTATGGCTGGGCGCCGACGAACTGGATCGCAGTGGCGGGCCTGGACGCGCTGGGCTTTCACACGGACGCGGCGCGCATTGCACAACACTTCAACGCGACGGTCGATGCGGGCTTTGCCGCAGATGGGACCATTCGCGAAAAGTACAACGTGGTGACTCGCAGCGCTCAGGTGGCCGTCACGACCGGCTACAAGGAGAACATTGTCGGGTTCGGATGGACGAATGCCGTGTACCTGAAAATGATGGAAATCATGCGAGAACCCGCTACTCAGGCAGAGTTAGCGAGCCCTGCACATTGAAGTTTCCCGTCACGGTGGGCGCGCCGGTGTTCGGTTGTCCGCTGCCGACGGAGACAGTATAGGCGCCTTCGGCAATGATGGGCTCGCCTGCTTCCGTCACCATGCTCAGGTCGCGCGGCTTCAATTCGAAGCGAAGTTTCTGCGAGGCCCCGGCTTCGAGATGAACCCGCTCAAAGCCGCGCAGCGCCCGCAGCGGCGCGCCCGGAACAGAGGGAAACGTGAGATAGAGCTGGGCGACTTCATCGCCCGCGCGGTCACCGGTGTTGGTTACGGTGACCTCGGCGATGAGCGGATCGCCTGCTTTGACTGTGCTCGAAGGCAGCGTCAGCCCGCTGTAAGAAAACTTCGAATAGCTTAGACCGTAGCCAAACGGATAGAGCGGCGTCCCTCCGAAGTAGCGATAGGTGCGGCCCTTCATCGAATAATCCTCGAAGGGCGGCAACTGGTTTACATCTTTGTAGAAGGTGACAGGCAGGCGGCCGGCAGGATTGTTGCGGCCGGAGAGGGTTTGTGCAACGGCTGTGCCGCCTTCTTCGCCGGGATACCACGCGTCGAGGATGGCGTTCGCATGCTTGTTAGCCCAGTTCACGGCGAGAGCGCTGCCGTTGGTAAGCACCACGACAAGCGGTTTGCCGGTGTTGGCGAGGGCTTCGAGCAGATCGTGCTCGGGCTTGGGCAGATCGAGGCTGGTGCGGTCGCCGCCTTTGAAGCCGGGCTCATCGACGTTCATCTCCTCGCCTTCGAGTTCACTGGTGATGCCGACGACGGCGATGGTCACATCGGCATTCTTCGCAGCTTCAATCGCAGCGGGATCGGGGCCCTTGCCGGCATCCATCCAGACGAGACGGGCGTGGGGTGCAGGGCGGTTCACGGGACTGTATTCGACGACGATCTGATAAGGCTTGCCCGCCTCGAGATGGACGCGGCCCACCTTGGCTTCGTAGCCGTGAGTCTGGTCAGAGTTGGCGATGCGCTTGCCGTCTACGGAGATGCGGAAAAAGCCGTCGGCCTGCACGCCGAGGTCGTAGTCGCCGGTGGATTGCGGCGTGAGCGTCGCTTCCCAGCGGATGGCGAGCGGCCTTACGCCGTTGGCCTCGGCAGGGAGCGGCTGCGCTGAGGTGTCGATGCCGGGCTCGGTGCGCGTGACGAGAACAGTGGTATCCGGTGCTACGGAGAGGAAGGTGGCGATGTTGCCTTTGAGGTAGGTTGTCTTTACGCCGGGCGTGCCATCGGTAGTGAACAAAGACGATGGCACAGGCTGGTAATCCTTGCTCAAAAACTGCGTGCCCGGCACGTATTGAATGCTCGCGCCGGCAAATTCTCTTCGAAGTCCTTCGAGGATGGAGACCGTGTGCGTGGGGATGCCGTTGTAGTTGCCGAGGAGCACCCGCGTCTGATCGGCGAGCGGGCCGATGACGGCGATTTTGGTGCCCGAGGTCTTCAGCGGCAGAACGCCATCGTTTTTCAGGAGCACCATCGACTCATTCGCCAGCTTGAGCGCGAGGGCGCGGTGAGCGGGGCTGTTCAGCTCGCTCTCGCCGATCTTCGAATACGGCACCATCTCAGGCGGATCGAACATGCCGAGCTTCATCCGCGCGGTGAACAGGCGCACCAGAGCGGTGTCGATGTCGCTTTCCTTCAGATAGCCTTCCTTCACGGCATCGAGATAGGGTTTGTAATCGTGGTCGTCTGTCACCTTGGTCGTGAAGTCGACACACTCGTTGTCCATGCCGCGCTTGAGGCTGACGGCCGAGGCCTGCGCTTGCGTGGGCTCGTAGTGATGGCCGTCGAGAATATTGCGGACAGCGCCGCAGTCGGAGACGACATAGCCCTGAAAGTTCCATTTGCCGCGCAGTTGATCGTCGAGCAGGAACTCGTTGGCGCAGGCTGGCTCTCCGTTGATGCTGTTGTACGCGCACATCACGGAGCCGGCCTTGGCTTCGGTGACGGTGGCACGGAAGGCAGGCAGATAGGTGTCCAGCTCATCGTGCCTGCTGACGGTTACATCGGCCTCGTGGCGCGTGGGCTCGGGGCCGGAGTGCACGGCGTAGTGCTTGGGCGTGGAGATGGTGCGGTAGTAGTGCGGATCGTCGCCCTGCATACCGGTGACGAAGGCCACGCCCATGCGCGCAGTGAGGAAGGGATCTTCGCCGTAGGTCTCCTGCCCGCGGCCCCAGCGCGGATCACGGAAGATGTTAATGTTGGGCGCCCAGAAGTCGAGGCCTTCGAAGATATTGCTGTGGCCGGCGCGCACGTCCTGCGCATGCTTGATGCGCCCCTCGACGCTGATGGCCACGGCCATCTCGTGGATCGCCGGGGCGTCGAAGGTTGCGGCGAGGCCGACCGGCTCAGGAAACTCGGTTGTGCCGTCAACCATCACGCCGTGGAGCGACTCGCTCCACCAGTCGTAGGCCGGCACGTTGAGCCGCGGGATGGCGCGCGCCTGGTTGACCAACTGGCTGGCCTTTTCTTCGAGCGTCATCCGGTGCACCAGATCCGCCGCGCGCTGCTCGGCTGGGAGATTCGGGTCAAGGTACCGGGGCTTCTGCCCATCCTTTGCCCACGCCGGCCACGCTGCAGCCAAAGCCAGCACCCCTATGGCAATCATCCGCAATCCAAACTGTTTCATGGTTCCTCTTGCCTGGATTTCCGCGTGGCTGCGCAGCCATGGAAGCCACGCAACACGAAGTCGAATATCGACGCCAACTGTAATGGTCCTGAAAGTGGACTGTCAAGCGAAGTTTATCGAAGAAAATCGGTTTATATAGGCATTAGCGAGCGGTTGGGTCTGCGGAATCCGGAGCAGCACTTTAGAGACGCGGCACCCCACGATATGAGGGTTGACGAATGCTTCTTCAGTGCGTTTCCAGATTTAGAATTCCGCGCTACTGGCATGCGGAGCACGTACGATGCGCATGAGCACGCCGCCGTCAAGCCAGTTGAAGGAGCACCGCTCGCAGCCGCCGATGACAGAGCCTCCGCCGCCGAAGTAGAAATGCATGTCCAGCGGCCTATGGCATTCAGGGCAATTGAGCCGACGGTTCAGGTCATTCGGGTCAGGTGGGGAGGGGATTGCTGTTGCAGTGACGGTGGTGCGCAGCTCGTCGATGAGGTCTTCAAGAAGGCCCATCTTCATCAACATGCCGCTGCACTGCTTGCAGGCGCATAACTTTACGCCGGCCACGGTGGCATTCCAAAGCGGAACAGAGCACACCGGGCAGTTGAGATCGGCGAAGACCTGGTCGAGAAAACACAATCCGGAATCGTCGGTTTTGGCGACGACGATGCCTTTGCAGTAGTCGCAGCGGAGAGTGGCATTGCCCGTCGCCATCCGCATCGGAGCTCCGCAGGAAGGGCAGTTCATTGCTGTTTGCCGCACTCCGGGCAGAATTTGGCGCCTTGGGGCAGGGGCTTGCCGCATTCCATGCAGAATTTCGCGACGCCAGCCTGCGCGGCGGCCGGCCTTGTCTGGCCCATGAGAGCCTGTGCCATGGCTGCGCCGGCGCCCAGGCCAACACCCATACCCGCTGTGCCGCCGGTATTCTGCGCAGCCTCTTCGAGCGATTCGGCGGCTTCAAACTGCGTGAGCTTGCCGATGTCTCCGGCCATGCTCATGCCGATGCGCTGGTCCATTATTTTTTGCAGTTCATCGGGCAGCGAAATGCTCTCGACGATGAACTGGCTCATGTCGAGCCCGAGCGCCGCGAAGCCGGGCTTGATTTCGGCGGCAATTCTTGTGGCAAGTGCGGACTGGTTCGAGGCCATATCGAGAAAAGAGACGTTGCTGGCGGCGAAGATGCCGGCCATCTTCTCGATAATCATGGCGCGCAGCTGATCTTCAAGGTCAGCAGCCAGATAACGCTGGCGCGTGCCGCATACCTGTGTGAAGAACATGCGCGGGTCGGCGACTTTGTAAGAGTAGTTGCCGTAAGCGCGCAGCCGCACCGCGCCGAATTCCTTGTCACGTATGGTGATGGGTGTCGCGGTTCCCCATTTCTGATCCATCTGCAGACGTGTTGAGAAGAAATACACGTCGGATTTGAAGGGCGACTCAAAGTCCTTGCTCCAGTTCAAGAGATCGGTGAGGATGGGCAGATTGCGGGTGTTGAGCGTGTGCAGACCGGGGCCGAAGACGTCGGCAATGCGGCCCTCATTGATGAATGCGGCCATCTGCGTTTCGCGCACGGTAAGCTGGCCACCGTTTTCGATCTCCATGTCCTGCATGGGATAGCGATAGGAAAGCACGCCGTCTTCGCTTTCATTCCACTGGATGACGCGGATGAACTGCTTGTTGAGGAAGTCTCCGAGGCTCACGTTCTCCTCCTGGCAGGTCATGATAACAACGGTTTACGGGACCGTAACTCCAACTTTCGTGACAGGAGGCAAGCTACAGGGCGGCGCTGAAGAAATCGCCGAGCCCGGCGCGTTGGGCGTGCGCGGCCATGGTGGATTGAATCTCGAGTGCGAGTTCAAGCGCGGCGCGTCCCTGCTGCGGCGTAACCCTGGGTGCACGGCGTGTGCGAACCGAGTCGAGGAAGGAGAGAATCTCGAGGCGCAGTGGCTCACCGGGCGTGATCTCTGGCTTGATGAACTGGAAGCCCGGCGCAGAACCGGCTGCGGCGCCTGCGGCGAGTTTCGCCAGATCGGCGGCGTCCGCCCTACCACTGGCGAGTGCTGCGGCCAGCTCTGCAGGCACATTGGCATCGCAGTCGACGCGGATCACCAGCACATCGCGGCGCGCGTAGTCGATGGAGACGTACTGGCGCGGCTCAAAGAAGCGCAGTTTTCGCACGCGCTCAGTGGAAACACGCGAGGCCGTAAAGTTGGCCACGCAGCCGGATTCGAACTCGACACGCACGTTGGCGATGTCGACTTTGGGCGACAGGATGGGCAGGCCGACGGCGCGCACCTCACGCACAGGCGAGGTGGCAAAGGTGAGTACGATGTCGAGATCGTGGATCATCAGGTCGAGAACGACGTCCACATCGAGCGCGCGCGGCGTGAAGACGCTGAGGCGGTGCGCTTCAAAGAACATCGGCCGCTTGAGGCGCGGCTCCACCGCCAAGATTGCCGGATTGAAGCGTTCAAGATGGCCGGGCTGCAAGATGCGCCCGGTCTTCTCCTGGATTTGGATGAGGTCATCGGCTTCGCGCAGATTGGCAGCGAGGGGCTTTTCGACCAGAAGGTCGATGCCGGCATCGAGCAGCGCGGATGCGACGTCATGATGACGCACGGTTGGGACCGCAACGCAGGCCGCGTCGACACCGAGGCCGGACGCGAGCAATGAGTCGACGCTAGGGAATATAGGAATCCCGTACTGGGACGCGGCCTCTTCAACGCGGTTTGCGTCGGGCTCGACAGCCGCAACCAAAGCTGCGCCGAGACCTGCGTTCTCCAGCTCGCGGAGCACGCGCAGGTGGTTGCGTCCGAACGCGCCGGCGCCGGCTACGGCGACGCGTACGATCGCTTCGCCTGCTATTTCGCTGCCTCTTTCTCTGCTCCCGCTACTGCCTTCAGACACCGGCCGTAGAGCTCGAGCAATTGATTCACATGCTCTTCGGGCTTGGCCGCGGCAGGGCCGCTGAAGCCGGTCGAGGGTACGGCCTGACGTCCGACGCCCGCCGTGCCGGCCACAAACTTCAACAGATCAAGTGCGATATCTTCATTGCGCCGAGCCCCGAGGGCTGCGCCATTCAGTGTGTCCATAGTGAAACGGTCTCCGAAAAAATGCTAACAGAAACGCGCGCTGCGCAAGAGACGGGGAACTCGGGAACCAGACGGATGCGTCGAGCGTATGCTAGAGTCACTTGCTCGGGAGGAGTGCGCATGAAGATGGGGTTCCGAATTATGGCTGCGTTGGCGTTTTTGCTTTTGCTGCCGTTCGCCCGGGCTGCGGACCAGAGTGCAGCGCCCAATGGAACATGGAAGGGCGCCTTTGCGTTCGAGGGTAAGACGGTGGCGCTGACGTTTCATCTCGCAGCAACCGACGACGCCATCACCGGCACAGTGGAGGGACTGCCGACGACCCCGACCGAGATTCACGAGGGCAAGCTGGACGGGAGTGCGGTGACCTTCTGGGTGAACACCGATTACCAAGGCCAGACCTACAAGCTGATCTGCAAGGGAACGGTTTCCGCTGCAGGCGACGAGATTGCGATGACCCTCGGCACGGACGATGGAAGCTGGGGCACGCAACTGACGGCGAAGAGAAGCACGGATGCGGTGGTGGCGCAGACCCCGCCGGACGTGACCGGCGACTGGAAGGGCGCGTTCGAGTTACACGGCAGCAGCGTACCTGTGATCTTCCATCTGAAGAGTGCGAACGGCCAGGTGACCGGCACGATCGAAGGGTTGCCGACCTCTCCAGCGGAGATTCATGAGGGCAAAATCGACGGAGACACGGTGACGTTCTGGCTGAATACGGACTACCAGGGGCAGACGTACAGGCTGGTATATCGAGGCAAGATTGCGGCTGATCAAATTGCATTCAACTTTGGTACGGATGACGGAAGCTGGAGCACGGAGCTTACCGCGACGAAGAGCTTGTGAGGCAGGGAATAGAGATCAGCGGCGAGCGCGGCGGAAACGCCAGGCGTAGATGCCAAGATTGAAAGCGCACACCGCGACTCCCGCAATGGTGATCACCCAGCCGGGAAGGTTGGGATAGACGATTGCATCGAGATAGTGGAGCAGGAAGCTGCCTCGATAGGCGCAGAGGCCTGCCCGGGTTTCAAAGTATTGCTCAGCGAGCGTGAGCGGGCATGGCCATGGACCGGCTTCGACTGCGATGCCCCAGAGCAGCGCCAGAATGTGCAGGGTGGTCCACACCGGCCGGCCGCGGGTCCACAGCGCGCCGAAGATGACAAGAAGGATCCATGCCAGATGGACCGACAAGGTGAAGATGGCGGCGGCAATCATGACGCGCGCAAGCTGTCTTCATAGTAGCGCGAAGTTTGAGTTGTAGTTACTCGCGGCGGAGTGTGCCGCCTTACGAGCCGGATGAATTGCTAGATGGTGGCCGCAGCGGGCAGGATCTCATCCACGTCGACCCACTGCGTGGGATAGTTGCCGGTATAGCAGGCGGTGCAGTAACCGGTTTTTTCCTCGCTTTGAACTGATTTCAACAACCCTTCAAGTGAGAGATACGCCAGCGAATCGGCTTCAATGTAACGGCGGATCTCTTCAATTGAGTTGTTCGCGGCGATGAGATCCTGCTTGCGTGGTGTATCGACGCCATAGAAGCAAGGCGAGATAGTGGGCGGGCAGCTGATGCGGAGATGCACTTCTCTCGCGCCGGCGCCGCGCACCATGCGGACGATTTTGCGGCTGGTGGTGCCGCGGATGATGGAGTCGTCAATCAGCACGACGCGCTTGCCTTCAAGGAGATTGCGCACCGGATTCAGCTTGAGCCGCACGCCGAAGTCGCGCACGCGCTGCTCGGGCTCGATAAAGGTACGGCCCACGTAGTGGTTGCGGATGAGGCCGAGCCGGAACGGCAAGCCCGCTTGTTCTGCGTATCCCAGGGCTGCAGTTACTCCAGAATCGGGCACGGGCACGACGACGTCTGCGGGCACGCCGGACTCGCGCGCGAGCTGGCGGCCCATCTGGTCGCGCGACTCCTGTACCCAGCGGCCGAAGATGCGCGAGTCAGGCCGCGCGAAGTAGACGTGCTCAAAGACGCAGCTCGATTGCGGTATGCCGGTTGCATACTGGCGGCTGGTCATGCCGTCTTCAGTGACCATGACGAGCTCACCGGGCAGCACGTCGCGCAGGAACTCGGCGCG
>JASHVE010000554.1 GCA_030039675.1 Acidobacteriaceae bacterium
CCGTTACGGTGGCCGTGCTGCCTGAAGCCGAAGAGGTAGACATCAAGATCGAGGCTAAGGACCTGCGCATCGATACGTTTTGCTCGTCGGGCCCCGGCGGGCAGTCGGTCAACACCACCTACTCTGCGGTACGTATCACGCACCTGCCCACCAACACGGTGGTGAGCTGCCAGGATGAAAAGTCGCAGATCAAGAACCGCGAAAAGGGCATGCGCGTGCTGCGCTCGCGGCTTTACGAGATGGAGCTGGAGCGCCAGAATGCGGAGCTCGCCAAGGAACGCAAGCAGATGGTGGGCTCGGGTGATCGCAGCGAGAAGATCCGCACCTACAACTTCCCGCAAAACCGGCTCACCGATCACCGCATCGGCCTTACGCTGCACCAGCTCGACCTGATCATGGAGGGCCGTCTTCAACCGGTGGTCGACGCACTGATTGCGCACTTCCAGGCGGAGCAGTTGAAGGCAGGCGGCGAGCGGGCGGCGTGAGGAATATGGACGATTGGCTCGAGTATGGTGAGAGCCAGCTACTGCTCGGTCCCCATCCTGAGAAGGCACGACGGGATGCCGAAACGCTTCTGCTCAACACTCTCGCGCAGAATCGGGCATGGCTATTAGCGCATCTGGATGACTCTTTGTCAGCGCGTGAGGCTGATTGCTACATGGGCCTGCTTGAACAGCGCGCATCCGGCCAACCTGTTCAATACATTCAAGGGGTCTGCGAATTTTACGGATTTCCGTTTCACGTGACGCGGGATGTTCTGATTCCGCGACCGGAAACCGAGCTTCTGGTCGAAAAGGCGATCCTGCTTGCGCGAGCTACCAACCAGCCCCGCATTCTCGACGTCGGAACCGGCTCTGGCGCAATCGCCATCGCTCTCGCGAAGCACCTGATCGATGCTCGCATCGTCGCCACTGATGTTTCTCGAGCAGCCTTGGATATTGCCGAATTGAACGCCGGCGAGAATAAAGTTCAGGACCGCATTCGCTTTTTCTGTGGCGATCTGCTGGCGCCCGTTGCCGGCGAGCGGTTCGAGATCATCATTTCGAATCCGCCGTATGTGCCCGAGGTCGATCGCGATTCACTCGCCGTTGAAGTGCGCGAGTATGAACCTGCGCAGGCGCTCTTCGCTGGCGAAGATGGACTGGCCGTTTACCGCCGGCTGATTCCCGACGCCTTCGCCGCGCTCGTGCCGGAAGGATTTCTTGTGCTGGAGATCGGCTACGGCCAGGAATCAAGTGTGTGCGCGCTGCTTAGAGACGCGGGATTTGAAGAGATCGCATTTGCTGCGGATCTACAGGGGATTCCCCGTGTAGCGTCAGCGCGGCGCGCCTGAA
Organism: Acidobacteriaceae bacterium; assembly: GCA_030039675.1. Lineage (GTDB taxonomy): Bacteria > Acidobacteriota > Terriglobia > Terriglobales > Acidobacteriaceae > Telmatobacter. Next base: position 1,335 of record JASHVE010000554.1, read on the forward strand.
GCCAATCACGACGAGGCGCGGCCGGTCTTGTTCAGTTCCTTGTAAAATCCGAGATCCCTGCCCGTCAGGCTCTTTGCGATGTAGAGAATCTGACCGTAGTGCAGGCCGAAATGCTCCACGACTTGATACACGGCATCCAAACCGTGCATGTGGTAGCCCTGAATCTCGTAGGGCGCCAGCAGTTCCTCTACTGTCAAGCGGTCCAGCACCGCCGACGCGGCGTCCAGTGTTCGGCTCAATCTGGCCAGTAAGTCGGCCGCCGTCGCTTCGCCTTTCGCGGCGAATTCGGCCGGCCGGTCGCGCCTGTCCTCTTGTTGGTTGAACGAGACCACGAGCCACTGACCCACATTGCCATTCAAGTGCAGGATGAGATTGCCGATGCTGTTGCTGGATTGGTTCGGTCGCCACCACACCTGCTCGTCGGTGAGCGGCGCGACGGTTTCTTTGAGCCGCTTCCAGTACTGGCCCAACAGCTTTTGCCGCGAGAATTCGAGAAAAAGCGTCGCCAGTTCCGCGTTTATCTCAGTCATCATCCGCAGACCCTCACAACGCTAAAGCAGCTCGTAGCCCGCGAACCAGTAACCGATTTCGAAGGCGGCTGTATCTTCGCCATCGGAGCCATGGATCGCATTCTCCTGAATGGAGCCCGCAAATTTCTTGCGGATGGTCCCCTCTTCGGCGTTCGCGGGATTCGTTGCGCCCATCAGCCCGCGCAGATCGGCGATGGCATTGTCCTTTTCCAAAACCAATAACACGAGCGGACCAGAGGACATAAAGGTGCAGAGGTCGTTGAAAAACGGCCGCTCCTTGTGAACATAATAGAACCCCTCGGCCTGCGGCTTGGAGATGGATTGCTTCCGGACGGCAACGATGCGGAAGCCGGCCTTGTCGATTTCGGCAAGAATGGCGCCGGTATATCCTTTGCGGACTGCGTCCGGCTTGACGATGCTGAAGGTGCGTTGCGGCACTCTGCGTGCTCCTCTCAAATGAAAGTTACCGAAGACCATTGTAATTGCCGCATCGCGTGGCGCTAGAGCGGTTCCACAAGGTGAGCGGAGAAGATCGGATGGTCAGAGAGGAATCATGCGGTCCGTCGAAGTTTCGCTCTCAGCGCGTAAGGACAAAGTGAGCTGCCAGCGACGCACGCGACGATCCGCCTACCCAGATCGTGTATTTGCCTGGCTCTACAGCCCATTTGCGATCGACGTTCCATATCGCTAACTGTTCCTGAGGGACACGGAAGACGATCTGCCTGGTCTCGTTGGGCTGCAGATGAATTCTGGAAAATGCCTCGAGCGACCGGCTCGGAGTTTCAACACTGCTCGTGTCTTCGCGCAGGTAAAGCTGCGCAACCTCATCGCCTACGCGGTCGCCGGTGTTTGTCACGTTGACGGTCACTTGAATGTCTCCGGCGCTTGCGATGCGGGGCGCCTGCACGGAGAGATGATCGTAGCGGAAGGTGGTATAGCTGAGGCCGAAGCCGAAAGGAAAGAGTGGCTCTCCGTCGCTGTCGATGTAGTTTAGCTTGCGCGATGGATCGTTATTGTAGAAGTCGGGCAACTGGCCAACGCTGCGGGGAAACGTGATCGTCAACCGGCCGGCAGGATTATTGTCGCCAAACAGTGTCTCGGCGACAGCTTGCCCGCCAAACTCACCGGGATACCAAGCTTCCAGAATGGCGGGGATATGGTCCTTGGCCCATCCGAAGGTCAGCGGGCGGCCGTTTTCGAGAACCAGCACCACCGGTTTGCCGGCAGCAGCTATAGCCTCGAGCAGACGCTCCTGATCGCCGGGAAGATCGAGGTTAGAGCGGTCGGAGCCTTCACCCGAGATACCTTGCCGTTCGCCCAGCGCAAGAATGACGATGTCGGCGCTTTTCACCAAGGATACCGCCTGATCAATGTCGGCGCCATCGTTGAATTCCACGGTGGCGTGCGGAAGGAGCTTGCGGATGCCATCCACAATGCTGATGTGAAGACCGTTGGCCTCTTTTTCGTAATCGCCGTAGCGCGCTACATTGCCGTTGGGGCCAATGACGGCAAGATGCTGAATGGATTTGGACAGTGGAAGCAGATTTCCATCGTTCTTCAGCAAGGTCATGGATTCACGCGCCGACTGAAGAGAAGTAGCGAGATGCGCTGGAGAGCGATACACGCTTGCATTCAACGCAGGATTCACAAAGGGATGGTCGAAGAGCCCCAAGGAAAACTTGGCGCGGAGTACGGAGCGCACGGCGCGGTCGAGGTCTTCCCGCGAGAGAGTTCCCTCGTGTACGCAATCGATGAGCGCTTTCTGAAAGACATCGTGATCAAAGTCGTAGAACTGCATGTCGACACCGGACCGGATGGCCATGCAGGCCGCGTCCTCGGGCGTTGCGGCGACGTGATGGACATCGTAGAGGCGACGAATCGCGCCGAGATCGGAAAGAACGAATCCTTGAAAGTTCCACTCATTGCGCAGGACCTGTTTCAAAAGGAACGGATCGGCTGTGACCGGAATGCCGTCGATCTCATGGTATGCAGCCATCACGCCCATGGCGTGCCCCTGGCGAATGGCGGGCTCGAAGCCGCGCAGCATGCACATGCGCAGCTCGCGCTCGCCCATGTGCACCGGCGACGTGTTGGTGCCGCCTTCAGGAGAACCGTGGGCGGCGAAGTGCTTGGGCTCGGCGATCAGCGTGTGATCGCTGTTCAGCGTCTCTCCCTGTGCGCCACGCACGTAGGCCAGGCCCATTTGCCCGGTGAGATACGTATCTTCGCCAAAATCTTCTTCGACGCGGCCCCAACGCGGATCGCGCGCCAGGTCGAGAACCGGAGCCAGAATCATATCGACACCAGTCGCGCGCGCTTCGGCGGCAATCGCAGCGCCTGTTGCCTGCGCAACGGCAGGATCCCAGGTTGCCGCGAGATTGATGGGCGCAGGAAAGACAGTGCCCGTGTTGAACCCGTGCAATCCTTCCTCAATGAAGATTGCGGGGATGCCGAGCCGGTTGTGCGCGATCACCCAGCGCTGGATGGCATTGGACTGCTCGGGTGTGGGATAGAGATCGTGAATGCCGCCGACGCCGAGATCTCCGAAGAGGCTTGCCGCTTTCTCCGGGACGAATGCGGCAGTTGGCGCAGCGTGCGTGTCGTCGCTCTGCTGATCGACGAGGGCCTTGGCGCCTGAATACAGATCAAGCTGCCGGACCTTTTCTTCCAGAGTCATTCGGCTAAGCAGATCATCTACGCGCCGCTCGACCGGAACGTCGTGCCGCTTGTACAGGGCACCTGGGGATGCGCCCTCGGCCTGTGGACGCGCGACGGCAGGCGCAATGGCCGTCGCAAAGATCAGCCAGAAGATTTGCGAATCGGTGCGCTTCTTGCGAAAAGATGTCTTCGAGTTCATTTCCTTAAGAGGCCCATGCGAATAATTTGCTGCGTCGATTCGATGCTACACGATCATTTCGGTCGATCTGTCGTTAGCAGGCTTTCGGTGCTCATTGATGGCGGCGCGTCTTTCGGATCGCTGCCCCAGGCTAGATTTGGATGATCGCCCATCTCCAATATGAGCGTTCCACCGTTTGCGATCTCCGAGTGCCAGAACCACGCCCGCTCCAGTACCTTGCCATTCAGCTTTGCGGATTGGATGTATTTATTGCGCGCGGAAACGTGATCGGCGATGATTGTGAACTCCTTGTCGTTCCCGAGCCGGATTACGCTCTTTGCGAACAGCGGGCTGCCGATTTCGTACACCGGGCTTCCCGGGCACACCGGATAAAAGCCCAGCGCGCTCAGGACGTACCAGGATGAGGTCTCACCTCCATCGTCGTCGCCAGGGATGCCGAGCGGACCTTCGCCGTACCAGACGTCCATCAACTGCCGCACGCGTTTCTGTGTTTCCCAGGGCCTGCCGGAGAAATCGTAGAGGTAAGGAATGTGGAAGCTTGGCTCATTGCCCTGCGCGTAGAGGCCAATTAATCCTGTGGCATCAGGAAACTGGCCGAGGAAGGTGTACTTCGGGACTCCGTATTGTTCAACGAAGAGTCGGTCGAGCTTGGCGTTGAAGGCATCGCGCCCACCCATGAGGTTGATGAGACCAGCTACGTCGTGCTGCACGTTGAAGGTGTAGATCCAGGAATCGACCTCGGTGAAATAGTCGCGTCCGCCCTGGCCGCCGCCCAGCTTCGGGTCGAACGGCTCAATCCACTTTCCGTCCGCGCTTTTGGGAGCCATGAAGCCAATCGCCGGATTGAAGACATTCTGGTAGTTGTGCGCGAGTTTGTTGAAATAATCCTCGTCTTGCTGCTTGCCCAAGGCCTTGGCCAGTTGCGCGATGCACCAGTCGTCGTAACTGTTTTCGAGGGTCACGGAGACCGCCTGGCGGCGCTCATTCGTCACCTGGGGCACAGTCTCGTGTTCGCCAGGAGTAAGCGCCGGAAAAAATCCGCGGTCGAAATAGGATTGATCGAGACTTGTAAGGCGCGCGCGGCTCCAGGGCAGCAAAGTGGCCTCAGTAGCGTTCTTCCGCAATGCCGCGTAAGCCTTCTCGATGTCGAAGTCGCGATAGCCTTTGGCATAGGTGTCGAGAATGAACTCTGCCGCATGATGGCCGATCATGACCGCCTGCTCACCGGCGACCGAAGGGAATGAGGGCATCCATCCGCTTTGCTCATACATGCGAATGTAAGACCGGATCATGTCTTCCTGCTGGTGCGCATCGAGCAGCAGCTGCAACGGGTGCAGCGAGCGATAGGTATCCCAAAGACCGTCGTCGACGTAAAAGTCATGACCATCCGCATCGTGCACTGCGTGGTCATATCCGCTGAAGTAACGGCCGTCTTCGGTGATATCCGTCATGCGGCCAAGCGAGCGATAGAACGCGGTGTAGAAGATTGTGCGCTGGCGCTCTGTACCTCCCTCCGTGCTGATCGCGCTGAGAGCATCGTTCCAAACTGCGCGCGCATGGGCTTTCACTCCCTCAAAGCCCCATGCGGGAATCTCGCGCTGCAGATTGCGCTGCGCCTGTTCTGCACTTATGTACGAGATGCCGATCCGCACCTCAACCGCTTCTCCTGCAACGGACGGAAATTCCGACACGTACCCAATCTGATCTCCGGTTTGCGCGCTGTTCCTGCTTAGAGTGTCGCAGGTCCAGGTCTGGTACATTGGCATCGGGGACGAGAACTCTGCGTAGAAATACTGCCGCGTCTCACCACTGCTAGCCGAAGCAGTGACGATCGACCCATCGATCTTCTCGCTTCCTTCAACGGCGTGGTCGCTCAGCACCTTCAACTCCGCGTTTCTGCCGAGACTCAGGCTGAGATGAGAATGCTCGCTTGCCGGAAACGTGAATCGATAGTATGCGGCCTCGGGCGTCGCGGTGAGCTCGGCTTTGACGTCCCAGCTCTGCAGATCGGCTGCGTAATAGTAGGGAGTCGCCGTCTCGAAGTCGTGATCAAAATCCGACGCATAGGATGCTTCTTTGGTTCCAGTCTCTCCCGTGGCCGCCATCAATACCGCAGGACCGGCCGGAAATCCATAGATCTTATCTGCAAGGTAACGATCGGTGATTCCAGGCGTAGTGATCGGATACAGCCGCGCCATCCCGTGTGGGTACTGCACATAGGGGATCGTGGCCGTGAGCAGTTGGCCGATGCCGCCTATATTCGGGGAGACGTAGTCTACGGGATCCTTGGCTGCGAGAGCGGAGGGAAAAGATGCGCATCCCGCCCATAGAAGCAGCCAGGTCAGTTTCATTCGATTTTTCATCGTCGCATGGTCCGAACTCTGATCCCTGGGCAAGATCGATCGACACTTTGAGGAATACAGGCAAGCAACTGCTTGGAGCGGTTCCACAGTTGATGTGCCCTAGCCGAAGCCGCGGAAGGTGGCATTTTCTTGAGGAAAATGCCTCTTTGCAGCAGTGGCTTCGGGATATCGCAACTGTGAAACCGCTGTAGCGGTCAGTTGGTGTGTACTTGCGCGCTCATAAAGATCAGCGCCCGGATCGCCATATGCTTGCTCTGCCATCGGTTGGATTGCCGCAAGATCAAGATCAGACAACACTAAATCAAACTACGCAGGTTGTGGCAACGTTAGCAGGCCGGTACGACGGGCCCTAACTGCCTCAAAATCAATGCCTTTCATATGGAACATGCGCTTAACGGTAGTTACGTTACGTTCTCTGCGCCTGGGACGCGCATCGAGACGCTCGGGGAAATGCTGCGTGGCTGCCCGCGCTACGGGGAGATGGCCAGAAAACGTTTATTTCGCCTAAGAGCCCTCCCGGTGATGGGTTCGTAAGTTCTCACCTGTCCTCATCGATGCCAATAGTGCGATCGTCCTCGCGCTGTTAACAGGCAGTGAATCGCAAACGAACCCAGCCGCGCCCCCTGCCCTGACCGATCCAGGAGTGTCGGTGTTTTGCACGCGTGACAACGTGTGTGACCAAAGTCGCTGATGATCCCGAAGGTTTTCAAGTAATTTTGGCTGTGGCAGGGAGGATGACACGATCATGAGCGCTGTAAGCGCAACCCCCGCAATTGCCGGGAGAGCCAAAAAGGGTCTTGTTCGTAGATTTGTGCCAGACCGGTCGCAATTGACTCGGCAGACGGTGCAATTGCTTTTCGTCGGTTTGAACGCATGCATCGGGCTACAATTCTTTCTCTGGGTGCGGTATTTCGAGCACGGCGGCCAGTGCCTCTATGTTCCTCGTCCAGCAGGGGTAGAGGGTTGGCTGCCGATCGCCGGTTTGATGAACACAAAGTACCTCTTGCTCACCGGGCGTGTACCAGCGATTCATCCAGCGGCCATGTATCTCTTCCTCGGCTTCCTGTTAATGAGCCTCTTACTCAAAAAGGCATTCTGCTCGTGGCTATGCCCCATCGGCACGGTCTCTGAGTATCTGTGGAAACTGGGCGGCCGTCTATTTCGAGGCAATTTGCGCATAGCCCGATGGCTGGATCTTCCGCTTCGCGGACTCAAGTACGTACTACTTGCGCTCTTTATGGCGGTGATTGGGGTGATGTCCGCCGACGCACTCGATGGCTTTATGCAGACCCCCTATGGTCTGGTGGTCGACGTCAAGATGATGAACTTCTTCCGCGAGATGAGCGGCACAGCCGCCGTCATCATTCTTGCTCTGGTTCTATTGTCGATGCTCATCCAGAACTTCTGGTGCCGCTATCTGTGCCCTTACGGCGCACTGCTTGGACTTGCGTCCCTTCTGAGCCCTTTAAAGATTCGGCGCGACCAGAATGCATGCATTGATTGCGGCAAATGCGCGCGCACCTGCCCGGCCAGTTTGCCGGTCGACCGGCTTGTGCAGGTTCGCTCGGTGGAATGCAGCGCCTGCATGGCATGCGTCGCCGCGTGCCCCGCACAGGACGCTCTCCAGCTTGCCTTGCCTCCGAGAAAGGCTCCGAGCGCGGCCGTGCGATGGTACAGGCGCACGGTCGGGCCTGTCGCAATCGCCGCAGCGCTGGCCTATATCTTTCTGGGAGTGGTGCTGCTGGCGCGGGCCACCAATCATTGGCAGACCAATATACCCCGTTCTGTTTACATGCAATTGGTGCCGCACACCGATGAGTTCAGTCACCCCGGCATGTAGGCGCTGAGGGCCGCCCGGCTGGCGGTAAAGGCTAATGGCGTCTGGCGCGAAACTCCCGGCCGATGGTGTCGATTGTGCTTTTGTCCAGGATCTGCGCCGCCTTGGGAAACACGACGCTGTCTTCTACCTGGATGTGCGCCTGGTAGAGATCGCGTAGACGGCCGGTGGAAGACAGCAGACGGCGGCCATCCCCCTCAGGCAGGGACCCAGTCGCTATCCACGAGCGACAGAGAGACTCGACTTCGGCGTGCAGTTCACCAGCCTCGACATGATCGTGTTCGAGCCGGTTGAGTTCCGCGAATTCCCCTGTAGCCATCAGCCGGGGAAAGAGCGACTCCTCTTCGTCGGCGGTGTGGCGCTGCCCGCCTACACGAAAGTAGTTGAGCGCAGACTGTACGGCTGCGGTTTCTTCTTCCGTCAGCACCCGCCCCTGTGCCCGCTCGGCAACTGTGCAAAGAATGTGCAGGAAGTGCTCGATCCGGCGATGGCAATCCCTGAGCATCCCAAGGGGATCGTCGAATCCGCTGTCCGGTTTGGCCCCGATCTGAACTCCCACGGTTCGCTCCTGCTTCTATTATCGTTCCTATACTTCCTGGGCTGTGAAACGCGGTTGCGGGCATAGGTGCAACTCAGACAGGAAAATCCCCCAGAAACGCCCGCTTTCTACCGTGCTGTGTTAAAAGTTTCGGCCTTCAAAATCTTGCCACCCTCCTCGATCACGTACAGGTGATTCACATCCAGGTTCATCAGCGTATCGACGGTTCCGGAAGGCCAGCGGATCTCGACGAGGTCAACTTTCCTGGCGCCGCCGAGGCCGAAGTGAATCCGCAGGTCGCTGGCAGAGAAGTATCCATTGGAGGACCGAACCTCATCGATCTGCGTGAGCGGAGAGTCCGCTTTCGCTCCCGGCACAGGTGTGCCGGTCTGCGCGACGATCTTGATTCGTGCGCCAATGCCGCTGCGGTTGCTCTTGGTTCCTACGGTGCGAATCTTGATCCAGCTTCGATTCAGCGCCGAGTCGCAACGCAACAGTTGCGGAGTGGCGTTCACGCAGTTCACCACAGCATCGAGATCGCCGTCGTTGTCGTAATCACCCACGGCAAAGCCACGCGCCTTGGCCGATGCGGTGATGCCGCTGCCGCCGATCAAGCTTACGTCTTCAAACTGGCCATTGCGCAGGTTGCGGTAGAGATACTTGCGCTCGGCGTAGGGCGCATCCACCTCGGTTCCATCCACTTCGGGATAGACGTGGCCGTTGGCCACGAGAATATCGAGCCAGCCGTCGTTGTCGATGTCCATGAAGCTCACGCCCCAGCCCAGCAGCCGCGTATTGATGCCGAGGCCGGCCTGGTAGGTGCGGTCATCGAAGGAGCCTTCGCCGAGGTTCAGATAGAGAGAATCGGTATCGCCGGCGAAGTTCGTTTTCACGATGTCGAGAAGGCCGTCGCGGTTGTAATCGCCGGCCGAGACGCCCATGCCGGCCTGCGGCTTGCCATCGGGAGAGTAGGCAACACCTGCTTCCACGGCCTGATCTTTAAATGTGCCGTCTTTCTGGTTCTCGTAATAGGTGGCGGCGGTGGAATCGTTGGCTACGTAGATGTTGGGCCAACCGCTGTTGTCGAAGTCGGCAGCGACCACGCCCAGTGCATAAGTGCCGAGCGCCGTCCCCATGCCGCTCTTCTCGCTCACATCGGTAAAGGTGCCGTCTCCGTTGTTGTGGTAGAGCAGGTTGCTGCCGCCCTTGAGGCCCGGCGGTCCGCAAGCAACCTGAATACCTTTGTAGGTACAGTTGGCGTCCTCCGGCAATGGCGCGGTCTTTAGATCAAGGTCGATGTAATTGCCCACAAAGAGATCGAGACGGCCGTCGCGGTCATAGTCGAGAAACGTACAGCCTGAGTTCCAGTGAAGCCGGTCCTGGAGCAGGCCCGCCTCTTTTGTGGCCTCAGTGAAGGTGCCGTTGCCATTGTTGCGGAACAGCGCGTTTTGGCCGTAATAGGTGACGAACAGATCGTTCCACCCATCGTTGTTGTAGTCGCCCACGCAACACGCCTGCCCCCAGCCAGATCGCGCGAGACCAGCCTTCGAGGTGACATCTGTAAACGTGCCGTCGCGATTGTTCTTGAACAGGTGGCACACCGGCTCGTGGCCTTTGGGAAAGCCGTCGAGCCGCCAGCCGTTCACGAGAAAAATGTCGACCCAGTCGTCCTGATCGTAGTCAAAAAACGCGGCGCCGCAGCCGGTGGTTTCGAGCAGATACTTGTTACGGTGCTCCCCGCCAAAGATGGTTTCCGCATTGAGCCCGGCTTCCTTCGCCACATCGACAAATTGCACGCTGAGTGGCGTGCCGGCGACCGGCGATGGGGCTCCCTTAGGTGCGGGCCGGGACTGTGCCGAATATGTTTCGCGCGCGACGCCTGAGGGCTTTTGCGGCGCGGTCTGCTGGCCAAGCAACCCAAACGCCGGACGGGACAGGGTGAGAACCTCTTCCAACGGCAGTACGAGCGCGGTCCGCGAGAGCGACTCCAAAAAACGGCGGCGGGTCAACGGCAATGCAGGCATCTCCTGGTGGGCGTGGGCGGTCTCTTCTGCCGCAACCAAAGTGACAGAATCGTGACACTACAGTCCGGCGTGTGCGTAAATGGCGAAGATCGAGTGTTCATCGCAGACCTGGGTCACGACGGCTTGTTCGCAAAGGCGTCTGCGGGAACAAGCATCGAGGGAGGCCCGTTGTCCAGCACAATCACGCCATGTTCAAAGCCGACGAGCGCGGCCTGATCGGCGGCAATCGCCATCCAGCACACTGCGCCCTTCTTCAAAATGCTGCAGACTACTTCCACTGCGTACTGTACCTCGGGATGCTCTTTGAGAGTACCTGCGACCCGCTCGATCCACATGCTGTGGCTGGCGAGGGAATACGAGCCGTCGACGGGATCTCCGAGGTCGAAGTTTTGCCGCACACCCTCCAAAGCTCCTGATCCAATGCCGGGCAGGTCTTTCTCGGTCATCTCCGATCCAAGACAGGCAAAAGGCAGCACCACGGCAACCACTGTCGAAGCCGGAGTTCCATATCGCGCGCTCAGGCCCACCTGGGTGCAGCCGATTCCCCGCTTTTCCTGATCGCTTGCGGCTTGCTGCTGCGCCTGCTGTTGTGCTCCTGGAAGACTGGAAGTCATGTCTACAACCTCCCAGTCGGCGGGGAAGGTGTAACTAAATCCCACATCGTTCGTATAGGTACGGGTCGCAGAGGAAGTGGACACCGCAATCTGCGCTTGCGCCACGAGCGGAACCCCACTGAGAAGGAGAAGAGCGGGAATGCTGCGAACTATCATTCCGGCGAAAGTCTAGCACAAGGCCAGCGCGCCTGACAGCGCGGAACGGTAACGGCGTGAGGTTCTCGCAAACGAAGCTTTTATTTGTCCGCCGACAGGTCTTTTGCCTTGGCGCGTTCCGCCGCGGCCTCCTCCACGCGTCCCTGGCGTTGATAGGCAATGGCGAGTTGCAGGTAAGGTTCGGCGAAGGTTGGATCGGCCGCGATCGACTCCTGGTAGCGGGCGATCGCATCGGCAATCTGGCCGCGCAGCATGAGCTGATTGCCGGCATTGAGGGCGAAGTTTGCGCGCTGCCGGTTGACGGCCGCTCGGCTCAGGTCGGCGGCCTGACGCCGGTATTCGGCGGCTTGGCTGCGCAGATCTTTCATCTGGCTTCGCAATTGCTCCGCTTTTTGCTGGTCTCCGGCAGCATCAGCGGTATCGGCCTGCTGCGCCAGGGTTGCAGCCTCTTCAGCCAAGACTCCTGCCAGCGTGACCCGCGGACCGGGTTGCGCGGGTAGCAGAGGAATGGCCTTTGTCAGCGCATCGGCAGCTTCGTCGAGCCGCCCATCCTGCTTAAGGGTGCTTCCCAAAATGGCCCATGCATCGCCGTTGTCGGGTTTCAGCACGACAGCTTTCTTCAACTCGACAACCGCTTCGTCCAGCTTGCCGGTTTGCATGTACAGAATGCCGAGCGTGTAAGGCGGATCTTGCAGCGCCGGGTCCAGTTCACCGGCGCGGTTCAACTCTGCAATGGCGTCGTCAAAGCGATCCTTGAACTTGTAGGCCACGCCCAGGTCGTAATGAAGTTCCGGATCGTTTGGAGCCAGGGTTAGCGCTTTTTGAAAATCCGCGATGGCATCATCGAAGGCCGAGAGCTGGATGTGGGCGACGCCGAGATTCTTGCGCGCCGCGACGTTTTCCGGAGCCTCGGCGAGCGCGCGCTGAAGAATCGGCAGCGCGTCTTTCGCATTGCCGGTAAGTGTGAGCGCCAGTCCGAGATTGTCGAGAGCATTCACGTTGTGGGAATCCCGCTCGACGGCCTGCTGGAACCACGGAATTGCCTCCTGCTGCCGTCCCAGCCGCTGCAGGGTCATCGCTAATTCCAACTGCGCGCCGGGCAATTTTGCGTCTGCCTTGATAGCATCCGCAAGCTTTTTTGCGGCATCTTCGTCGTTGCCCATTGCAGCCAGTGTGCGGCCATATTCCAGCAAGACCTCGCCACTGGATGGCTCAAGCCGCGCCGCGTTTTCCAGCTCCGCAAGTGAGTCTTCGAAGTCGCGCTGTTGACGCAGCAGAATTCCGAGGTGAATCTGCGCTCGCACATCATTGGCGTCCAGCGCGATCGCATCTTTGAACCGGCTTTGCGCCTGATCCCACTTGCCCATCTGTGCGTAAAGAGTGCCGATATCGTCGTCCAGATCAGCGCGGGGGCCGGCGAGGGCTTCTGCCGCCGTGAATTGTTCAATAGCCTGGTCCGGTTTGCCGGCAGCAGCTAATGCGCGGCCGTAGGCTTCATAGAAGGCGCCGCTGAGAGGTTTCTGCCCCGGCTCCTTTGAGTAATGGAGCGCCGCGTCAAAGTACGGGATCGCGCTCGACGGCCGTCCTACCTGCGCGAGAGCTATGGCCAGATTGCTCTCGATGCCTGCATCACCAGGCTTGAGTTTTTCAGCGGTCTCGAACTCTTTCACCGCCTCGGCCGGACGACCCAGCTCCACGAGAACCGTGCCCAACGCCTCGTGCCCTTCAGGAATTTGCGGTGCAAGCCGCGCCGCTTTGGCAAACTGCGTCCGCGCCAATTCCAGATTACCCGCCTGCAGGGCGGCGTATCCGGCATGGAAGGCCGCGTTCGCTTCCTTGATCACCTGAGCGGCCGTCGGTGCTGGTGCCTGGGCCGCGATATGCAGCGGCAAAAGCAACGCAGCGCAGTTCACAAGTGCGCAGAGAAGAGCGCGGCCGTGGCGCATCGTTATTTCTCCGTCGACCCCGGCAGGCCTTTGTTCTGCAACGCAACAACCACTTTGAACTCGCGATTGGCTTCTGCCACTTGACCAGTCGCCTTATAGGCCTGGCCCAGCAGGTTGTGCGTAATGTAGTTCGCCGGATCCATCTGCGCGGCGCGAACAAGATAGTGGAGCGCCTGGATGGGCTGGTGGAGCTTGAGAAACGTCTCGCCCAGCAGAATGTAAGGGCCTGTTGAGTTGGGCTCGAGCAGTACGGCGCGGTTGAGGGCCTGTTGAGCCTCCACGTACTGCCCGCTGCGAAGATATGCATCGCCCAACCGGTCGTAGAGATTCGCGTCCAGCGGATTGAGCTTACGTTCGGCTTCCAGCTCGCGGACAGCACCCGGCACGTCGCCCTTGGCCAACGCCACTTCGCCAAGCAGCTCATGCACCAGCGGCAGCCTGGGATTTAGATCGAGTGCTTTCGCCGCCTGCGCTCTGGCCGGGTCGAGAAGTTCGCGGCGCAGAAACATGCGGCCGGCCAAAAGGTACGCCTCCGCAGAGTCCGGAGGGAAACCGTACTGTGCCGCGAAAGCGTGGCGGGAATCATCGTAACGCTCTACATCGGCGTAGCAGAGCGCCAAAACGTATTCCGGATCGATGTTTGCCCGTTCCACGGGAGCGTGCGCCTTTTCGAGGTAGGGAATCGCTTCACCCGCATGGCCTGTGCGGAACAGGCTCACGCCGTGCATCTCGATTGACTCGCGATCGTTCGGATCCTGGGCTGCCGCTTTCGAGAAGGCCGTAATCGCATCGGAAAATTGCTCTTTTTGATAAAAGATGATGCCGCGCAAACGCTCCACGCCGGCGGGCTCGATTGACTGTGCAGCCAACTGGTTTAGTTGCTCCAAAGCTTCGTCCAGACGGCCGCTGGCGGCAAGATCCTGCGCTGCCGCAAAAGAGGGAGCCGTTGCTTCGCTGCCGGTTGGCGCGCCTGTTTGCTGCGCCGCCCCGCACGCTGCAAAACCTAGCAGTGCAAGGAGTATTAGAGGCGCGAATCTATGCAGCATGATGCGGTCCTGGTATTTATCGAAACAGAGGCATCGCGCCTTTTTTAAGGGCATCGACTTCGCGCTTCGCAGTTTTTAGAGCGGTTCCACAGTTGATGTGCCCTTGCCGAAGCCGCGGAAGGTGGCATTTTCTTGAGGAAAATGCCACTTTGCAGCAGGGGCTTCGGGATATAGCAACTGCGAAACCGCTGTAGCCTGTCCACTCCGTCCGGAGACTCGGCGCACAATAGAAGATGGGTCAAGCCGATCTACGCCTCGCAGAATACACCGATTGGTGCGCTTGCGGAACTCCCAAAAAGAAGGAGGGGAGCCGAAACTCCCCTCCTGGCTTGCTGCCGCTCGTTCGCGAATCAATACTGCACGCGAAGTGAAAATTCAAGCTGACGCGGGCCGAAATCCTGGCTTTCGCCGTAACCCTGGGCGCCCCCCGTGATGGTGCCCCCCGATTCCACGTTGCCATTGGGGTTGCCCGCGGCGATGTGGTTAAAGAAGTTGAAGGCATCGAAGCGGAATGACCCCGCAACCTTCTCCCAGATGGTGAACTGCTTGGTCAACGCCATATCCGTGCCGAAGTACCTCGGCCCGAAGTAAGTGTTTTGACCCGCGTTGCCGAAGTTGTCCAGGCCGGGGTTGTAGAAGGGGCTGCCACTACTGCCCAGAGGGGTCGGCGTGAAGAACGTACGCACACCAACTCCTCCTGTCGTCGGTGTGAAGGCAGAAAGGTGCTGCTTGAGATGCTCCCCTTGGATAATGCTCGGGTCCTGTGGTCCATTAGGGATGTTGGCGCTGTATTCGCTGTAGCTCACCGAGTACGGCAAACCACTTGCCCAGTTCATTACAGTGCTCAGTTGCCAGCCTCCGATCGCCAAGTCGGTGACACGATTGGCGCCGGGCGCGAACTGCTTCCCTTTACCAAAGGGCAAATCGTAGCTGCCGTATCCGACCAGTTGCTGCCTGCGGACGTTGCTGTCGCGCATGTGGGCGATCGAGCTGCTCCAGGTGTAATAGGTGCTGCTCTCGTCGAACGCGCTGGCCCACACGTAATTGGTCGTAAAGCTGAGGCCCTTGTGGTATTGCTGGTTGAGAGTCACCTGCAAGGCGTCGTACTCGGTGTTCTGGTTGTCCCACCGGTCGTTGACGCCGGGGACCCAGCCGCACATGCCAGCCTTGAGGTACGTGGTGTCGCCATCCGCGGCCTGGAGGCCGGCGAGCGAAATGTAATTCGGATCCCGGCAGGCCGCCAGCGAACCGCCGTAGTAGCGCTGCAGGTACTTGGAGGTCTGAGTCTGGTTGTTCACGATTTGCCCGGACGGCACAGCGTTATTGAAGGTGATAGTTTGCCCGGTTACACTGTACTGCCCAGGCAGGGCGATCGTCGACTCGTTGGGATTGGTGGTGTTGCCATCGCCGTCGGCAAGGGTGTGTGTTCCCTTGTTCCCGACGTAGGAGACCGTCACGCTCAGCGTAGGGGTTAATGAGCGCTGCACAGCCAGGTTCCACGCATCGAGGGTGGGGAAGGTGAGCGGGTTCTGACGGGAGGCCGAACTGACGGTGTAGCCGGGGTTGGGCAACAGGCCGTTGGCGGGAACCGTCGGGAAGATGTAGGCCGGGGGGCCGACGTTCAGATCGAATACCGGGGTAATGGCATTGGTCTGAGAGATCGACTGGTTGGCCAGAACTGGAATGTTCTGCGTAACCGTGTGGCCGAAGATGGAGCCGAAGACACCCATATCGAAGCTGCGTCCGTAGCCGGCGCGGATGACGGTCTTGGGATCGTACTGGTATTCCAGGCCGAGGCGAGGCGCAAACTGCTTGAGCGCCCTGACGGTCCAGCCCATATCGGAAGAAATTCCGCCAATGCCGGCGACGTGGAGATAGCCGTCGCCGAGGTTCATGAGCGCGCCGTTCCCGGCGGCGTTTACGGTCTCCGGCCAGAACAGATCGAGGCGGCCGCCGTAATTGACGGTTAGCTTGTGCGTGACGCGCCATGAGTCTGCCACATAGAAGAAGGTGCGCTTCTGGAGTTCCTTGGCGTTAAATGAGGTGGAGACGTAACGGTTGTAGTCGGCCACCTCGCCGAGCATGAAGCTGGCCCAGCCCAATCCGCCTGTGGGGGAAGCAGAGGTATCCTCGGTGAGGCCGGAGTGGAAATACAGCAAGCCGTCGCGGTCGTTGTCGGAGGGCACGCGCAGGTTGCGGCCGTAGCGCAGGTCGACACCCAGCTTGACCGTGTGGTTGCCGAGAATCTTGGTCCAGTTGTTGACGATCTGGAACTGATCCTCGCGCTCGACCAGCGGGCAGTTGCAGCGGTTCACGGCCAGCCCGTCGCCAAAGACGTCGTCCGCTGTTCCCGTATTGACTGATCCTGCCCCGCCGGGCACAGGGTCAATAAAGAATCCCGGCGAGCCGGTGAGGATGGAGGCGCCGGTATTGATGCCCGGAATGCCCAACTGATTGGCAAAACTCGTGCCCGCGTCATGCTTATTGTCGACGATGTTGTAGCGCAGGTACCCCAGGCGGATGTCGGTAAGGAGCTTGGGATTAATTGCAATGTCGGTGCCCACCACATCGCTGTCGTTGGCGCCCGTCGAGTTGCCTCCGTAGTTGTTGATGCCGAAGCCCGGACCGCCGGCAGCACCGAACATCACCGCTCCCGACAGGGTGTCCCAGAAGCGCGAGAAGCGTTCAAAGATGTGGGTCTTTTCGCTCAACGTATAGTCCACGCGCTCCGTCCACTGTTGGCTGTTGAACAAGCCCGTACCGGACTCGGCGAAGTTCGAATCCAGGCCGCTCTCCGAGCCGACGCCGGGAGTGTAGGTGATGTTCCTGGCGAGGACGTAGGGCTCCAGTATCTTGAGCAAGGCCAGCGATGGAGCGGCATTTGCGCCCAGTTCGGATCGGGGAATGATGTTGTGAGGGTAGGGGCTGGGCGCGCTCCCCGGGTGGGGATTGCCGACGTTGTCGTAGATCGTCCAAGCGAGCGGGGCTCCGAGCGCTGTCCCTTGAGCGAGGTATTGGCTCAAGTCGCAGCCATTGCCGCCCTGGGAGTCCTTCGTCGGATTTTGCGCCGCGGTTCCGAGGCAGCTCTCGGTGGTGAGCACGGTGGGCAGCGTATCGGTGGCCGAGGAGCCGACCTTTTGACGCTGCAATTCCCCGTTCCCGAAGAAGAAGAGCTTGTCCTTCAGAACCGGCCCGCCGATGGACCCGCCAAAACGGTTCTTGAGGCCGGCAGGAATGGAGCCGGGCGCCTGGTCGTAGGGATCGCGCGCCAGATTGGCGTTGCCGGTGCGGAAGTCGTAGGCGTCGCCGTGGAATTGATTGGTGCCAGAGCGGGTCTGCGCGGTCATGATGGCCGAGACGGCTTTGCCCTCTTCGGCGTCGTAATCCTGGGTGGTGATCTTGACTTCGGTCACCGCGTCGGTAGTGGGGTTGACGACGACGATGCCCAGGATCGGATCCTGGTTGTCGGCGCCATCCAGCTCGTAGGCCACGCCGCCGAAGGCCTGGCCGTCAATCTGAATCTGCTTCGAAGCCTGAGGATTCTCATCGGCCGCGTGGGCCCAGCCGAGAATCTGAGCTCCCGGCAGCAGCAGTTGCAGGTTGGTAAAATTCTGGTCGCCCACCGGCAGGCTTGCGATCTGTTGCTCGTCGAAGACGGTGGCCACATCGGCGCGGTCGGTCTTTAACTCCGGCTCGGTATCTGCGTTCACTTCAATGGTTGTGGCAGCAGCGCCAACCGCCAGCGTGGGGTCGATGCGCGGAGCCGTGTCGGCGAGGACGCTGATGCCCTTCGTCTCAAATGCCTCAAATCCGCTGGCGGTAACTTTGAGGTCGTAAACGTCCGGAATGAGGTGAGCTACTGCGTAGTCGCCGGTAGCGTTGGAGGTGACACTGACGGCCGTACCTTTTGACTCGTCTGTCACCGTGACTGTGGCGCCGGCAATCGCCGCGCCTTTCGGGTCCGTCACCGTGCCGAAGATCGATCCGTACACCGCCTGCGCTTTCGCCTGCGGGACGAGAAGGCTCATACCGGCAAACACGGTGAGTGTCAGCACACGAAGATGCGCCTTGCTCATGAGACCTCCTGAAATGTATGGGCTGCCTTCTTTTTTGAACTACTTACGCACATTTGCTTCGACGAAGCGAGCTCAGGGAGAAAGAGCGTAACTGCCAGGGCGGCAGCTTTGCCCGATAGCCACAACGTCCAGCTCCAACAGACAGAGTTGGATAGCGCAAGGGATTGGATTCATCCCCTATTAGGCAAGGGACTTTAGCTCCGCAAAGTTTCGATTGTCAACCGTAAATTTGAAAAAAAGGTCGAACTATCGATGGAAAGCGAATGGACCCTGCAGTATTCTCAGCGCAGGTGAGGGCCGTTTCGCGCTCCTGCCGGGCAAAACTAGAGATTGTGTCCCGTAACCGGAAAACAGCTCCGGGTGGGAAGTGGTTGCTACACGTGAGGTGCAGGTTAGCCGGACAGCGGGTACCGGATGCAACTTGTCTGCCTAGCGGACCTGACCCACATAGACGCCATAGGGACCGAGCTGCACGGAATCGGCCGACTGCGGATCCGGAGCGCCGGGGGTTTTCAGCAGTGTCGTCAAGCCGGATCTGCTGATGCCCTGCGCGCTCAGGTTGAAGCTCACGGTCTGCGGCTGGGGCGTAAAGTTACAAGCCACAACGACGGCCTCTCCATCCGCGGTTTTGCGCAGCCAGGAAAGCACATGGTCGTCAGAGGTGTTGAGCAGGATCTCTTCGCCCTCATGCAGAGCTGGATCGTTCTTCTTGAGCGCGATGAGCTGCTCGTACCAGTGGAGCATCGAATCCGGCTCACCCTCCTCTGCGGCCACATTGAAGGTCTTATAGCCAGGTGGAATCGGTAGCCAGGTCTTGGCGTCGGGCAGCGCAAAACCCGCGTTGGGTCCGGCGTCCCACTGCATGGGCGTGCGCTCGCCATCGCGTCCCTTCTCTTTGGGCCAGCCGGTAATGCCGATGGGGTCGCGCACGTCCTGCTTGCGCGCAGGAGGGGTGGTCACCATGCCGATTTCGTCACCGTAGTACATCAGGGCAGTGTCACGCGAGGCGAGAAGAATCGTTGCAATCACACGCCCGATGTCGTCATGATGCAGACCATAACCGAAGATCGGGGTCCCCGCGGCGTCGGTCTGGTACCGGTCCCAGCGCGGGTTGTCGTGATTGTCGAAGACAAAAAGCGGCTCGTCGCCGTTGATCTCTGTTTCCGCATCGCGGATGCGCTGACGGAAGAGCGCGACATCGAACTTGTTGATGAAGCCCACTTGCATATCCATGGGCAACTGCAGCTCGTCATTGTGCGCGCCATACATCTTGCGCAGGTCGTCGATGGAGCGCAGGTAGGTTTCACCGATGAGCACCACTTTGCGCCCGCTTGCTGCATCGGTAGCCTGGCGCAGCTCGCGCAGAACGTCGTGGACTTCAGGAAGGTTGTCGGTTTTATCGGTCTTGACCTCTTTGTCGCCGAAAGCGTTGATCACCGGCTTGCCGTCAGGGCCCAGGACGTAAGCCTCATCGGTATCTGAAGGGTCCTCGAAAAGGGAGGTAATCGCATCCAGACGGAAGCCGGTGACGCCATGGCGAATCCAGAAACGCGCCACGTCGTACATCGCCTTGCGAACCTGGGGATTGTTCCAATTGAGGTCGGGCTGCTGAATATAGAAGCGGTGATAGTAGTACTGGCCGGTCTTGGCGTCCCATTGCCAGGCGGAGTGGCCGAACACCGACTCCCAGTTGTTCGGCGGCTCGAGCTCACCGTTTACCATTTTCCCGTCGTGCCACATGTACCAGTCGCGTTTGGGATTGGTGCGCGAACTGCGGGATTCGAGAAACCATGGATGCTGGTCAGAGGTGTGGTTCAGCACCAGATCCATGATGACGCTGATGTTGCGCTTTCTGGCCTCGGCAACGAGACGATCGAAATCGGCGAGGGTGCCGTATTGTGGATCGACGTTCTCATAGTCGGAGATGTCATAACCAAAGTCTACCTGCGGTGAAGGATAGATGGGTGTGAGCCAGATGGCGTCGACGCCGAGCTTCTGGAGGTAATCGAGGCGCGAAGTGATGCCGTTCAGGTCGCCGATGCCGTCACCGTTGGAGTCCTGAAAACTGCGTGGATAGATCTCGTAGATAACCGCATCCTTCCACCAGTGAGGACTGGTTGCAATTTGGCCCGTTTGCGGGGCCGCCGTTGCGGCTGGTTGTGCCTCTACAGGAGTGCTTGCGGCCCACAGGAGCGCAGACGACAGCAATAGAAAGAGCCCAAATCTTTTCATGGCCGGCTCCTGACGACAGAGGAATATCGATAAAGCCGCGTCTGGCTGCATGCTCGCGGCCAGACAGTGCCGAATACTAGCACAATCCAGGATCACTGGTGGGAGAGCCGGGCCAGATTCGTGCGTGCCTGCGCGTGATCCGGTGCGAGTTGCAAGGCGTGCTGAAAATCGATGCGCGCTTCAGCGGTGTTGCCTATTCGCGCCTGCAGAACGCCCAGGTTGTTCCAGCCGTCGGCGTCCTTCGGCTGCAGACGCAGCGCACGGTTTTGTTCGTCGATCGCCTGCTGCAATTGGCCGGTGCCCGCCAGAACCTGGGAGAGAAGCGCGTGCAGATTGGCGTCTTCGGGTGCGAGCCGCACCGCCTCGCGCAGTTGCGCCAGGGAGTCGCCAGCGCGTCCGGACTGCGCAAGGGCCATGGCCAGCCGCTCTCGCGTATCCATGTCGTTGGGGTGCTGCGCGACGGCCTTCTGAAGCAGATCGATGGCGCGCTCCGGCTGGCCCGATTCGATCGCCATTTCTCCCAGGTGATACAGCGCAGTGAAATTCAGCGGATCAAATTCCAGTGCACGCTGAAACTCGGCTTGGGCAGAAGTGGAATCGCCTTCACCGATAAGCGCAACGCCGAGGCCACTGTGCGCCTCCGCATCGGCCGGGCAGTGGCTGAGCATTGCGCGGAACCGATCCTGAGCCTGCGCAAACTGGTTGCGCTTCAGTTCGAGTTCCGCGAGGTTAAACCACGCATCGCACGCGTCAGGTGCGTGCGCGATCGCCTGCGCATACGCATCGACGGCTCCCTGCCAGTCTCCGGCGCTTTCGAGCGCGACGCCGAAGCTGTTGAGCGTGCGTGCGTCATCAGGATGAGCAGCGAGGATACGACGATAATCGGCGGCAGCTTCAGAATAGCGGCCGAGCCCCGCCAGCGTGGATGCGAGGTTGTACAGCGCGACTGTGTCTTCGGGATTCTTGGTGAGCCGATGCTGCATCCAGGCCTGCTCCAGTAACAGGCGCGGATCGCGACCTTCTTTGGGTGCGTTGACCGGCAGAACCTGGAGCCACAGGTGCGCCATCTCATCCACCGAGCGATTACCGGCCCGCACGCGTATGGGTGGGGTGTTCGGGTTGCGTACATTGTCCTCCGAGTTGTCATAGACATAGTGCATATGCAGCACCGATCCGCGAGGCAGGAAAACGGGATTGCGATAGCGATAGACCGACTGGCGGTCGATGTCCCAGTTGGGAATGCGGATGAGCCACTTTTTCTGGCCATTGGGCAAAATGGCCCAGCCTTCGAGCTCCTTTCCCAGATAATGCGCGTGCGGGTAGATTCCAAAGACCTCGACATCGACAGGCAGTTTCAGCTCATCCTGCACGACAAAGTTGCGGTCTCCGGCGGGAATGTCGAGATCGCGGTCGTCCTCAAGCTGGAGCAGCATCGGATGCTTCGAGGCGGGCTCTGGAGTGAAGTACAAGCCGATTTCGGCGCTAATAGTTTCTGGCTTGCCACTGGGTTTCAGGTGCATGTTCAGGATGAGATCGTTGCCCGGATCGAGCCGCCAGGGCATGCCTTCAGGCTCCTCCAGGACCGGT
>JASHVE010000555.1 GCA_030039675.1 Acidobacteriaceae bacterium
TCGGGCAAGCGAAAATTTCGCAGGCTGCGCAGGATATACTTCCCGCGGTCCGGATTTTGACCTGGCATAAATCATGAAAGCGTTCTACAGATTCACCGCTCGCATCGGCCTTCTGTCGGGTGGCCTGGTTTTGATTGCAACTTTGCCGTGGAACGGCGCGAGGGCTGCGGAAAAGGCGCCGCTGCTAAAGGTGCTGCCTCTGTTCACCGCGCCGGATGTTCCGGCCATGGCGCTGTCCGAGGCCGAGACGCCACCGCTGAAACCGGTGAAGCCGGCTCCTGTGGGACTGCCGGGGAACGGGCTGGCGCAGCATCCGATGCTCTATCTCGGCGAGGGGTACAACAAGCTGCTGCTGATCAATGACGGCAAGATTGTATGGACGTATTCCACCGGTCCGGGCTGGGAGTACGATGACGCGTGGATGCTCTCGAACGGCAACATTCTCTTCAGCCGCATGCAGTATGTAGCCGAGATCACGCCCGACAAGAGAGTGGTGTGGCGCTATGACGCGCCGGAGGGGACGGAAATCCACACATGCCAGCCTATCGGCAAGGACAAAGTACTTTTTATCGAGAATGGGCTGCCGCCCAGGCTGATGGTGATGAACATCAAGACGAATAAGGTTCTGGTGCAGCACGACCTGCCGGCGCCGAGCCTCACCGACCGAAAGACTGTGCATGCGCAGTTCCGGCGCGTGCGGTATACGGCGCAGGGCACTTATCTGGTGCCGTTTCTCGAGATGGGCAAGGTGATCGAGTATGACAAGCACTTCAACCCGGTGTGGAGCTACGAGATTCGCTCGCCCTGGGCGGCGGTCCGGCTGAAGAACGGGAATACGCTGATCACCGACGAGCACGATGTGGAGACGCGCGAGGTGAATGCGAAAGGTGAGACGGTGTGGGAGGTAAAGCCGGACGAGCTGCCTGAGGAGTACCGCTACGCCAACGCGCAGTCGGCTACGCGGCTTGCCAACGGCAATACGATCATCTGCTCGCGCGGCGGAAAGGACCAGGGGCCGCAGCTGGTGGAGGTGACTCCCGACAAGAAGGTGGTGTGGGTGCTGCAGGACTGGACCGACCTGGGACCGGCGACTGCGGTGCAGATCCTGGATGAGCCGGGGATTCCGGAGCATCCGGGCGATTCGCAGCATTGAGATTTCGCGAGGCGAGCCCCTAAATATTTCATTTCCTATTCACGGTGCGTTGAACCAACGCTCACGGAGGGCGCCTTCTAAGCATAAAGGCGGAGTATGCCCGCACGCCGCCAAATCCCCCAATTGGAGGGCCCGATGAGCGTGAACCGCAGAACCTTCCTGCGCAGCGCAGCCAGTGTTTCGGCCGCGGCGCTTGCCAGCGCACTTTCTGAAGCCAAGCCACAGATGCAGCAGCTCGAATCTGTGCTGCCCAACCCCGAACTCTCCGGCGTCGAGCACGTGGTTGTGGTGATGATGGAGAATCGCAGCTTCGATCACCTGCTGGGGTGGATGCCCAATGCCAACGGACGGCAGGCCGGCCTGAGCTATCCCGATAACAACGGCAACCTGCAGGCGACGCAGCGGCTGAACTATTACGTGGGGTGCTCGCATCCTGATCCGGATCACTCGTATGCCGGAGGCCGCTCAGAGTATGACAGCGGCAAGATGGATGGATGGCTGCGCACCAGCTCGAACGACAGTTTTTCGATCGGCTACTACGAGCAGGCGGACCTGCCCCTGTTTGGCACGCTCGCGCTCAACTTCACAACGCTCTGCAGCTACTTTCCTTCGATCCTCTCGTCCACTTTTCCGAATCGCGTCTTTCAGCATGCGGCGCAGACGGACCGGTTGAGCAACACGCTCGACATTTCCACCCTGCCGACGATCTGGGACCGGCTGCAGGCGGCCGGCGTGAGCTGCCGCTACTACTACTCGAATGTGCCGTTTCTTGCGATCTGGGGCCTGAAATATCTCGGGATCTCGTCGCTCTACGATCAGTTCACGGCCGATGTGGCCAATGGCACGCTGCCCGCTGTGTCGTTTGTCGATCCGTGGTTCACGATTCTCGATGACGGCCTGGGCAACGATGACCATCCGCATGCAGACCTGCGCAAGGGAGAGATTTTTCTACGCGATATTGTGACCACGCTGGCCTCTAGCGAGCTGTGGTCAAAGACGGTGCTCGTCATCAACCGCGATGAGTGGGGCGGGTTCTTTGACCACGTGGTGCCGCCGCGCGTGATTGCACCGAACAATGTGGACACCGACCTGGTGGATGGCCAGGCGCTGCTGGGCTGCCGCGTGCCGACGCTGATTGTGTCGCCGTTTGCGCGCGGCAACCCGGCGAAGCCGACGATCAACTCCCTGCTCTACGATCACACGTCGGTGCTCAAGCTGATTGAGTGGCGCTGGGATCTTGAGCCGTTGACGGCGCGCGATGCTTCGGATGAAATTGCCAATCTTGCGCTGGCGCTCAACTTTCAATCGCAGGACACGTCGCTGCCCGCGCTTCCAGTGATTGCGGAGCCGCCGCTCGATCCGTGCACGCTCGAGGACATCTTCGAGTCCCTCGACGCGACCGGAACGCCGGTGGTGAACGCCAGCAAAGCGACGCAGGTGGCGCAGCAGGTGCACGCGACGGGAGTGGACAACGAGACGTACGACTTCTACCTGCTGCTCAAGTCGAACAATACGCAGGGCTGGCCGTTGCCGGAAAATCTGATCGAAAAGTAGCTGCTCGCAGGCCACGAGGGAATCAGTGCTTCCCAAGTCTCGATTTTCGGACCTGGGAGGCACTGCACACAGCTCTGGTTCATAAATAGGTTGCGGTAATGAGAGGCTTCCCTCAGGGGCTGAAGCCCCAATGTTTACGCGGCCTTTGCGGCACGGCTAAAGCCGTGCCCTTTCAAAACCGGATTCATGTAATCGCTTCGAGTGTGGTGTCTCCGAAGTTCGTGCAAGAACAACCGCAGATCCTTCGACTTCGTTTGGCGCATAGAACGCGCCAAACTACGCTCAGGATGACAGCAGACTTATGACGCAAAATTCGGGGACAGGATACTAGCAAGTAAATAACTCTCATCCCTCTCACTGGCCGGCGCGCGGCTTGGCGAGGTCGTCGAGATAGTCCGGTTTGGAGTTGTCCCGCACGAGATGCGGATAACGATCGCCACCGTGATAGTTGACGGTGCAGGTGCGGTAGTAATCGTCGGAGATCACGAGGATGGAGATTGGCGCAGAGCCGCCCTTCGCGGCCTTGACCGCGTCGTCGAGCACATCGTGCGTGTACACGTGGCCGTTCACGCCGACGACTTTCATGCCCGAAGAGATGCCGGCTACGAAAGCCGGACTGCCGACTACCGAATCGTTCACTGTGCCATCGTCGGCGAGCTGCAGGCCGAGGGAGTAGAAGTCGCCGACGAGGCCATGGCGTCCCGGCAGATGCAGAGGCTGATCGGTAAACTCAACCTTCCAGCCGCCATTTTCGATGCCGCCTGCAGGCATGCCGGGCGAAGTGGAGTTCAGGTGCTGGTGAAAGAACGTTGCCCAGTCGTAGGGCGCGACTTCATTCAGATCATGCACGAGGTCGTCGAAGGTGTAGGGCTTTACCTCGGGGCCGTTGTTTGGGCCGCCGTGAAAGATGTGGCAGAAGTCGTCGATCGATTTTTTGCCCTGCGTCTCGCGCTCAATGATGGTGGCCACTTCAAGCCACATCAGGTTGCCTTCGTCGTAATAGTCCTCCGTGCGCCGCCAGTTGACCCAGCCGTGCGCTCCGTAGCCGAAGCCGGCCACTGCGACTGCCGTATCGAGCAATGGACGCCAGGTGCGGCCGGGGCGGCCGGGACCGAGCATTGCGGCGGCGTTTGCAAGGTACTCGTGATACTGCTCCTGCGTAAACAGACCGCTGCGGGCGGCGAGAAGCGGGCCGAGGTATTCGGTCAAGCCTTCATAGCCCCAGAGAAGATCATCCTGCATCGGTGTTTCGAAATCCGGCGTGGCCAGGTCGGCGGGACGGCGAAACTTTCCATTCCAGGAGTGGACAAATTCATGCGGAAGCAGGCTGCCCACGATGGCGCCGGCGCCGGGAGAAATCAACACGCGCTCGGGCAGGCGGCTGTCGTTCGATTCGTGATGCT
>JASHVE010000556.1 GCA_030039675.1 Acidobacteriaceae bacterium
AGCGCTTCGCTGCCCAGCACCCGATGCGGCGTCGGCGCGCCGCCCCCCGCAGGGGTCTCTTCACCCGGCGGAATCACGATCGTCTGGCTCATCCGCTCGTCGAAGGGAACCACGGAATGGCCCTGCGCGCGATCCGAGCGCGCGTAATGAAACACGCCCACAACCGTCGGATTCCGCCGCTCGAGAACGCGCGTTACGCGGCCCTGGCGTCTGCCGTCAGCCTTCGGCGGCTCAAGCTCCACCAGCACCTGATCGCCCTGCATCGCGCTGTTGATCTCATTCGGCGGGATAAAGATGTCCTCTTCGCCCGCGGCCTGCCGCGCATTCGGCCGCACAAAGCCGAAGCCGTCGCGGTGCAGATCGAGCCGCCCGGCCACAAGGCTATCGGGACCGGTCGCCGCGCCGGGAATGCTCCAGATCTCGCGATCGAGTTTGGCAAGCTGACCACGCGCCGTCAGCCGCGCAAGCTGCTCCAGCAACAGGCGCCGCTCGCGCCCGCCGCCCAGGCCCAGTTCGCGCACCAGCTGCTTGTACCCCGCCTTGCCGCCGGCAGAGCGGGCGATCCGCGCCACCAGTTCCCGATCGGTCATAGCTCCAGAGTAGGGCAACGCCTGCTAAATTCGGTACCAGGGTGCGATAGTTCCCCGGTTTCCTCGTTTCCATCACCCTCGCGACCGGCTTAAAATATCCGCAACGCACCGTTTTGGTGGAGGGCCCGGAGGGAGTACGATTCTCTCTGAGGCCAGTGACGGGTTGACCAAAGGCAGCCAGCCCGGTGGTCCGCACTTTTACTCTTTGGATTCAAACCATTGGCCATTGCCTTGGCAATTTTGCCAGTCCCCTGAGGGACAGAAAAGGAACACGTCTTGAGCGCAATGTGGAAACCCAATCAGACCGGACCGGTCACTTCTACCCCCACCCCCGAGCCCCCGCGCGCCTCCACCCCGCAGCCCGCGCCGGTTGAAGCTCCCAGGCAGCCGCAGGCGGTCACCGGCGAGCAGGCGACGATTGGCAAGGGCCTGTTTATCAAAGGCGAGATCACCGGCTCCGAGTCCCTGTACATCGACGGCAAGGTGGAAGGCAGCCTGAACCTGCCCGGAAACCGCGTCACCGTCGGCCGCAACGGCCAGGTGTCGGCCAACATCACCGCACGCGAGATCGTGGTGCTGGGCAAAGTCAAGGGCAATGTCTCGGCTACCGATCGCGTGGACATCCGCGCCGAAGGCTCGCTCAACGGCGACGTCGCCGCGGCCCGCATCAGCATCGAAGACGGCGCGTTCTTCAAGGGCGGCATCGATATCCGCAAGCCCGACGCGAAGTCCGCTGCGGCCAGCGCGCCGGAGCCGGTGAAGGCAGCAGCCACCGCCTAACTGAGCCCGACGTCAGGCAGTTTTCGGCCCGTGTCCAGGCGCTCCTGTCGCTGAAGGAGCGCCTTTATCTCAGCCGGAGCCGCCTCATGGCCACGCGAGGCAGCGCCGAGCCGGTTTTTTCCAGCATCCATTTCGCGATGGCTAGCCACACCGCCGAGCCGGCGACCAGGATCGCAAGATCCGCAAGCCGTACATGCCAGTGCGCCGGCGCGTTTCGCGCTTGCCCCAAAACCCTGCCAAAACCCCACGCCAGTAACGCGACTGCAGCCCCTCCGGCGAGCGCCGCCGCCAGGCACCGCCCCATCTCCACAAAGTCCAGGCTGGCGATCGAAACCATCCGCCGTTTGTGCAGCAGCACGGCAATCAGCAGCGTCTGCATCGCGATGCCGATATCGGAGGCAAAAGCCAGTCCTGCAGCGCCCTGCGCGCGATAGAGCCCCGCATACACCGGCAGCGAGACCAGCGTAACAATGGTGCCCGCAACCATGGGAACCAGCGTGTTGCCCGCAGCATAGAAGGCCCGCGCGTAAATAGCCTGCGCCGACCACAGAAACAACGAAAGCGAGAAGATCGCAAAATAGGTCGCGCACTCGCGCGCATCGGCTGAAGAAAACCGCCCTCCGGCAAAGACCAGATCGATGGCCGGTCCTCCCAGCGCGATCATCATCGAGGCAGCGAGCAGCCCCAGCGACACCACCCGCGATACGGAATCTGCCACACCCGTGGCGAATTCATACCGTCGGTCCTGCGTCCACAGGCTCGCGAAAAAAGGCAGAGACGCGGCCCCCGCAGCCTGCGCCAGCATCGCCATCGGTGCGGTAAAGAGCTGCTTCGCATAGCTCATCAAAGAAACCGCGCCGCCGATCGTCGAAGCAAAGTGCGCAATGATCCAGTTGTCCGCCGTCACCAGGGAAACGCCGGCCATCAGCGGCAGCGAAAGCCGCACCCACTCGCGCAGTCCCTCGTCGTGCCAGTCCAGAATCACCCGGTAGCGTACGCCTGCACGGCGCGCGAAGATCCAGTTCAGCAGAAACGGCCCGCCGATCGCCCCCCCCAGCGTGCCCACTGCCAGCGAAGAAACGCCCATCCGCTTCACCAGCAGCACGCCGCCCACAATCGTCCCCAGCCCGTAAATCAACGGCGCCACGGCCTGCACGCTGAACTGCTTGCGCACCAGCAGCACCGCGCCAAATACGCCTCCGGCAAAAAAGCATAACTGCGCCGGCAGCAGAATGCGCGTGAGCTGCACGCAGAGCGCCGCCTTCTGCGCGTCAAATCCGTTGAACCACCAGTGCACGTACCAGGGCGCGAAGATCTCCGCCAGCACAATCGCACCACCCAGCACCAGGTACATGGTGGTGAGAATCACCGAGAGCGAGCGCTCGCCCTCAGCCTCGCGCCCCGCTTCGCGATAGCGCGTCAGGATAGTCACAAACGTGATCGAGGCCGCGCCGCCCACAAGAAAGTACGAGATCATGTCCGGCAGCACAAAAGCGGCATTGAAGGCATCGGCCGCAACCCCTCGGCCAAAGAGCCACACAATATACTTCACCCGCACCAGCCCGATGATGCGCGACAAAAATGTCGACACCATCAGCACCACCGTGGCCGAAAAGACGCTGTGCGCATGAGACGGGTGCAAAAGCCCAAGCCCGCGCGCCCACCACGATCGGGATCCGGAGCGCCCTCCCGGGGAGGGTTCAGTTGAAAATGTGCCGGCCACTGCAGTCGATTCTATAGGGGATGGCGCGAAATGAAGGCGCGGAGTCACCATCGCCGGCGCGTGTATTCTGTCCGCAGGGAGGGCTGTGCGTGCAGCATTCTTCTTCTCGCTTCGGACTGGCTTTTTTGCTGCTCGCCGCGCCGGCCTTCGCCCAGGTAATTCACGGCCGCGACGGCATCCGGTTAGACGCACCTCCTGACGTGCAGGCCATCCCCGTCACCGACGATTATTTCGGCACCAAGATCGTCGACAACTATCGCTGGCTCGAAGACGCCAACAGCACTGAGACCCGCGCCTTCATCGACGCCGAAAACGCCTACACCAACACCTACCTGCAGCAGGCGCGCATCCACTCGCAGCTGTCCGACGATCTCGATGCTCTCGAAAATGTCTCCGATGAAACCGCGCCTATTGAGCGTGCAGGCAGCTATTTCTTCGAGCGCCGCCTGGCCGGCGAAGAACAGTACTCCATCTGTGTGCGCCATGGATGGACCGGCAAAGACGAGCGCCTCATCGATCCCGCAACCCTGAGCCGCGATCCCAACACCTCGGTCGAACTTTACGACGTCTCACGCGACGGACTGCTGCTGGCCTATGGCATCAAGCAGGGCGGAGCAGACGAGAACGCCGTCTACTTCTTCAATGTGAAGACTCACAAGACGCTCACCGACGAGCTGCCCTCGGCCCGCTATCTCAGCCTCAGCTTCACGCCCGATGGAACCGGCGTCTACTACTCGCGCAGCAGCAAAGAGGGATCGCTGCTCTACAAACATGCCTTCGGCACGCGCAACTCCCAGGACACGCTCCTCTTCGGGCATGAATTCCGCGGCGAACCGCTGGGCGGCAGTGATCTCATCACTGGCTCCGTGACCGATGACGGCCACTATCTCCTCGTCCAGATCGAGCGCGGCGTGCCTCCCAGGCGCGTAGACATCGTCTTCCGCGATCTCACCAAGCCCAATTCGCCCTTCGACATCCTCGTCTGGTCGCTCGATGCGCGCTTCTCCGCCATCTACGCCAAAGGCGCATGGTATGTGAAGACCGACTATCAGTCCCCGATGGGCCGCATCATGAAGGCCGACCCCGGCGTGATGCCCGAAGCGTGGCAGACCATCGTGCCCGAAGGCAAAAACGTCATCGATCACTGGTCGATCGTAGGCGGCAAAATCTACGTGAACCGGCTCGTGGATGTGAAGAGCGAAACCGAGGTCTATACCTTGGACGGCAAGCCCGCCGGCGGGATCGACTACGCCGGCATCGGCTCTGCCTCACGGCTCATTGGCCGCACCACCGATCGGTACGGCTACTTCAGCTTCGAGTCCTACCTCGCGCCGCCCAGCATCTTCCGCGTCGATACGGAGACCGGCAAACGTGACACCTTCTTTCAGCCGAAGACCCCTTTCGACTCCAGTCAGTACGAGCTGAAGCAGGTGTTCTTCAAGTCGAAAGATGGCACGCAGGTGCCCATGTTCATTGTCGGCAAAAAAGGCCTCAAGCAGGACGGCACCGAGCGCCTGCTGATGACCGGCTATGGCGGCTTCAATCTCAGCGAGCTTCCTGAGTGGAATCCGGCCTGGGCCTGGTGGCTGCAGCAGGGCGGATGGTTCGCCGTACCCAATCTGCGCGGCGGCGGAGAGTACGGCGAGCAATGGCACGAGCAGGGCATGTTCGAGAAGAAGCAGAACGTCTTCGACGACTGGTTCGCTGCCGCCGAATATCTGATCGCCAACAAGTACACCTCGCCCGAACACTTCGCCATCCGCGGCCGCTCCAACGGCGGCCTGCTGATGGGCGCCTCCATCACGCAGCATCCCGAGCTCTTCTCAGCCGTCTGGTGTGGCTACCCTCTGCTCGACATGCTGCGCTATCAGAGGTTCAAGGTTGGCTACTACTGGACCACCGAGTACGGCTCTGCAGATGACGAAAAACAGTTCGACTATTTGCTGAAATATTCTCCCTACCAGAACGTAAAAATGGGGACCGCCTATCCCGCAGTGATGTTCTTCACAGGTGACAGTGATACGCGTGTTGACCCGATGCATGCCCGCAAGATGACCGCGCTGCTGCAGGCCGCATCCAACAGCGGCCGTCCCGTGCTGCTGCACTACAGCACCTCCGGCGGCCACTCAGCCGGCGTCAGCGTCGATCAGAAGATTCAGGACGATGCCGATGAGCTCGCATTCTTATGGACCGAGACGGGACAGCCGCCGCATGGAGGCAATGCCAGGTAACCATAAGTAACTTCCGCTACAGCGGTTTCACAGTTGCTGTATCCCGAAGCCACTGCTGCAAAGTGGCATTTTCCTCAAGAAAATGCCGCCTTCCGCGGCTTCGGCAAGAGCGCATCAACTGTGGAACCGCTCTAAAGTACCGTGATTTTCCGTCGAGAGTCACTTTCGCCGCGGGTTACAAGTGCCGATATGTATACCGTGGAGCGCAGAAAAGTAGATTAGGAGAGGTTTGTCCGCCGCGGTTACGAAAGAATTCCTTTGAAAGCGAAGCAGCATTGTCGCCTCAGGTAGGCGAATGGCATCAAAGCTACTGACTTGACTTTCCTGCGGATGTTCATCAGGTGACCGCCCGCTGGCGGCGCCGGAGCTCGAATGGCACACGTGAAACTGATCTCGGAGAGCATCGCGTGGCAGCAGGAAGAGGATCGCCTGGCTGCACTCGCCTCTACCGCCATCCTCGACACTGAACCCGAGCCCACCTTCGATGCCGTCACACGGCTCGCTGCTGAATACTTCCAGGCTGACACCGTGCTGCTCGGTTTTGCTGATGAGAGCCGCGTGTGGATAAAGTCATGCTGGGGCGAATCCGTGTGCGAACTGCCGCGGCAAAGCTCGATCTTCGACATGGTCCTGGCGGAGGATGGCCCCATCGTTGTTCCCGACGTCTCGAAGCATCCTGCCTTTGAGGGAAGGCGGTTTGTCGTGAGGCGCCTCAATCCAGCCTCATTCGCCAGCGTTCCCGTCCGCTCTCACAACGGAATGATCCTGGGCGTTCTCACCATCTTCGGAAGCCAGCCGCGCCGCAAGATGGTCGTCGACGAGCTGCGCATGCTCGAAAGCCTGGCCGATATGGTGGCCGGTCAGCTTGAACTGCGCAGACTGCGCAAATGCATCCAGGAGCGCGGGCCGCAGCCCGTGCCGGCGTCTCTCAGTAAAGCGAAGCATTGGCCAGCCGGGTCGGAGTTGCGCGCTGCCCTGGAACAGCGCCAGTTTGTGCTTTATTACCAGCCCGAGATCGAGCTGGCAACCCGCAGAATCGTTGCCCTCGAGGCCCTCATTCGCTGGCGTCATCCCGAGCGCGGGCTGGTTCCCCCGGCGGAGTTTATTCCTATAGCCGAAGACAACGGAATGATCTTGCCCATCGGC
The DNA here is from genome assembly GCA_030039675.1 of Acidobacteriaceae bacterium. Lineage (GTDB taxonomy): Bacteria > Acidobacteriota > Terriglobia > Terriglobales > Acidobacteriaceae > Telmatobacter. The sequence goes on from JASHVE010000556.1 coordinate 6,471, forward strand.
GACTGGGTGCTGTCGGAGACCTGTGATCAAATTCAATCGTGGAACCAGGAACGCTCCGGCGTAGAGGGCCTGCGCGTGTGCGTCAACCTTTCTGCGCCGCAGTTCTCGCGCGAGGGACTAGCCGACCACATCGAGGCGCTGTTGATGCGCTCCGGCATTTCAAGCTGCCAGCTCGGCCTCGAGATGACCGAATCCAGCCTCATCTCCGATGCGCCCACCGCCCTTGGCGTGCTGGGAAGCCTGCGCCGCCTGGGCGTCTCTCTCTCGATGGACGATTTCGGCACCGGCTACAGCTCGCTGAACCATCTGCAATCCTTCCCGTTCGACGCGCTCAAGATAGACCGCTCTTTTGTAAACCGCATGACGTACGGCGAGCAGCCCTTGCAGATCGTCAGGACGATCGTGGAGCTGGCGCGCGTGATGGGCATGGATGTGGTCGCCGAAGGCATCGAGACCGAAGCGCAGCACCACTTGCTGCGCGAGATCGGCTGCCGCTACGGTCAGGGCTACTTGTATGCCAAACCAATGACCGCCGAAGCCGTAACCCATCTGCTGCGGCTTCCAGGCCGCATCCTTCCCGATCCCACTCTTGCCGCGGGCCGGATGAACTGAAAATGTCCGCTGCACAACGCTCGGCGAGTCAGTGCCTGTTCGGGAATAAGAGATCCCGATTCCCATTTTGAAGTCCGTTGACCTTTTGGTATCGAATCTCCCTCAAGTGCTTTCCGGCTATTCCCGATACTCTTGAACCCATGCAAACCGTTGAAGAGTTGGAAATCGAGGGTGCAGGTTCGGCTGCCCCCTGGTGGGAGGTTGCGCCCTTTCACGGGACATCTCTAGGCGCGCCGAACTTCGCCAGCGTGCTTTCTGCGATGGCTGCGCCGGAGCCATCGCAGGAGGACCCTCCATCGGCGGAGACTGAGCCTGAAGAGGCCATCGATCCGGCACTCTTGAGCTATGAAAACGCCTTGCGCGCACCATCCAATCCAGCGCCGGGGTTGCGCCGATCCGCCAGCATAACCATCCGCCTGAGCCGGGCAGAGAACGCGCAGCTCCGGGAGCGCGCAGCCGAAGCAGGGCTCACGGTTTCAGCGTATCTGCGCTCCTGCACATTGCAAGCCGAGGCGCTGCGGGCCCAGGTGAAGCAGGCGCTTGCGCAATTGCGCGCGGCTCCGGTTGCAGAAAAGCCGACTGAGGAGCCACGCCGCTGGTGGCAAATCAATTCTCCTTTGCGCTGAGCACTGTCTGATGAGTCCCCCCGTCGAAAGGTCTTGTAACCGGGCATGGCTTTAGAGCGGTTCCACAGTTGATGTGCCCTTGATGAAACTGAGGAGGGTGGCATTTTCTTGAGGAAAATGCCACCGCGCGGCAGCGGTTTCGGGATACAGCAACTGTGAAACCGCTGTAGCCATGCCGTGAATTGCTCAAATTTCTACGGGCTTCAGCCCCCGAGGGGTGTTTTTCGCGGGGAGTCGCTATCTTCTCGATTCATCTCCTCACTCCACCTCGAGCACCAGGCACTTGAGGTACTCGGTCTCGGGCAGATTGAGCACCACCGGATGGTCCGCCGCAGCGCCGCGGCGTTCGAGCAGCCGCACCCTCCGCGATGCGTCCGCTGCAGCCGAAGCAACCGCACCCTCCAGATCGGCCCAGCCCACATGATGCGAGCAGGAACACGTGATGAGCAGCCCGCCCGGCCGCAGCATCTTCAGCGCGCGCAGGTTGAGTTCCTTGTACCCGCGCAGCGCACCCTCCACCGCGCGTTTGCTCTTTGCGAAAGCCGGCGGATCAAGCACGATCGTATCGAAGACCTCACCCGCTGCAGACCAGTCGCGCAGAATCTCAAAGGCGTCGGCTTCAATCCAGTCGACTTCTTTTGTCCCGATCAGGTCACGATTGGCCGCGAGGTTTTTCTCCGCCACTTCGAGCGAAGCCCGCGAAGCATCAATCCCCGTCACGCTCTTCGACACCTGCGCCAGGTGCAACGCAAATCCGCCCTGATAGCAGCACACATCAAGCGCGCGCCCGCCCGCCGCCATCTTCTCCGCCCACTCCTGCGCCGCCGCATAATTGGCATGTTGGTCGAGAAACGCGCCCGTCTTCTGCCCGGCATTCGCGTCGTAGTGAAATGTGAGGCCGTTCAGGCGAAACTGCGTGCTCGTCTTCGGCTTCTTCGGATCGGCCATCCACAGCGGCTCGGTGCTCGGCGCATCCAGTCCTTCCAGTTCGCGAATCCGCGGATCGGGCCGCTCCAGAATCGTCACCGGCTTGAGCAAATCCCGGAGCACGCGCACGCACGTCTCGCGCACCGCTCCGCGATCCAGCCCTTTGGTCAGCAGTTGCAGAATGATTAAGTCGCCATACTTGTCAGCGACCAGCCCCGGCAGCTCATCGGCTTCGCTGAAGCAAAGTCGGCAGGCATCGTTATCAGCGTCAAGCAGCGGCTTCCGCCGGCCAATGGCTGCACGCAGGCGCTCGCCGAGCAGCCGCAGCCATGCGGCCTCATCCAGAGCCTCGCGCGCAACCATGCGCAGCACGATCTGCGACGCCGGACTATAGAGTGCAGTGCCCAGCAGCAGTCCACGGCTGTCCGCCACCTGCACCAGTGGCGGAGCGCTCACACTATCAGCATCGGCCAGTGGAATCGCCTCGACATCCGACGCGTAAACCCACACATGCCCCGCGCGAAGCCGGTCCGCAGCCCGCCGGCTGACGCGAACTCCCGGCTGAACTAGGGAACGCTCGGCCGCGAGCTCTTCGTGCCGCTCTTCGGGCCGGTCCGGCAAGGCTTTGTCTGTACGCGTCCTGCCGGGTTTCGCCATAAACTCCCTCGCCGCCCGGAGCAGGCCGGGGAGCGCCCAACCGGCTATCGGCCTATTTAGTTTGCATGGTCTCGATAAAGTGGCTCAAGTTGCTGATTCTGAGCCGCGTGTTAATCGGATCACTCTGGTCCATCCTACCAAGAATCGGTCCCCATACGGGCATCTGCGCAGTGCCGTGCGATGGTATCTCCGAGCCATACTCCAAAACCGAGATCACGTGCGTAGCCGGGTACTTTCCGCCATTGTTCTTGCTCAATACGGTCAAATCAACCGGCTGCTGTTTCAGCGCCACAGCAACGGGGCCATCCCCCTTGCCGCTCACCCCATGGCAGGGCGCGCAATAGTTGATGTACATTGCCTTCCCGCTCACTGGAGCGGTCTTTTGCACCGGAATCGTCACCGTCGATGACGACTTCGATTGATCCCCATATCCCACGCCGAGGGCAACGGCCGCAGCCAGAGCGGTCATGAACAGGCCTTTCAGCATACTTCCTCCCATCTGACCTCTTTCCCACACCGGACATTGCACCTTTTCAGGTGGAGTGGGATGTGATGTCGAACACGTGCCAGCCGGTTAACCGGCACGGACATCAGACTTTCGTGTGGGTAGTATCATGAGGGGCGTGATGCCGTGGAAACACGGGCGGCCTATAATAAAGCATGGCGACAGCCCGGCAGACCGTTGCGGCAGAGATTTCCGAAGCTTCTCTGGCTTCTCCCGCAACGCACCCGGCGGACCAGCCGGCCGGCCGGCACCCTGTCGATATGCAATCGGTGAATGAGCGCTTTGAAGCGCTTCTGCGCCGCGCCCAGGCCAACCGTCCTAATGAAGATGTTTCGCTCATCCGCAAGGCGTGGGAGTTCTGCGTGCAGCACCACGACGGCCAGATGCGCGCCTCCGGCGAGCCGTACATCATTCATCCTCTCGAAGTGGCCGAAGTGCTGGCGGAGATGAAGCTGGATGCGACCGCGATCGCCGCCGGCCTGCTGCACGACGCCGTGGAAGACACCCCTGCCACCAATCAGGAGATCGCAACTGTCTTCGGCGATCAGGTGGCCCACATCGTTGAGGGCGTCACCAAGATCGACAAGATCCAGTTCGCCAACCGCGAAGACCGCCAGGCCGAAAACGTGCGCAAGATGCTGCTGGCCATGGTCTCCGACGTGCGCGTAGTGCTCATCAAGCTCGCTGACCGGTTGCACAATATGCGCACCCTCGAGCATCTCAAGCCCGACCGCCAGGAGGCCATCGCGCGCGAAACGCTGGACATCTACGCGCCGCTGGCGCACCGGCTTGGCATGGGCAAAGTGCGCGGCGAGCTCGAAGACCTGGCCTTCCGCTACACCGATCCGGTGGGCTACGAACGGGTCGCGGCGGCGGTGGAAGCGCGCCGTGCCGAAGGCGAGCAGTTTCTGCGCAGCGTAGAAGACACGCTCGTCGAGCAGCTCCGCGAAAACGGCCTCCAGGCCCGCGTCGAGTGGCGCATCAAGCGCCTGTATTCCATCTTCCAGAAGATTGAGCGCTCCAAAGTCACCTTCGATCAGGTCTACGATCTGCTTGCCGTGCGCGTCATTACCCAGGACGTGGCCTCCTGCTATGCAGTCTTCGGCATCGTCCACACCCTGTGGCGGCCCGTGCCGGGGCGCATCAAGGACTTCATCGCCATGCCGCGTGCCAACCGCTATCAGTCGCTGCACACCACGGTCATCGGTACCGGCGGCCACCAGTTCGAGGTGCAGATCCGCACCGAAGAGATGCACCGCATCGCCGAAGAGGGCATCGCCGCGCACTGGAAATACAAGGCGGGCGACGGCGCCGTGACCGCCCGCGACGAAGAGCGGCTCAACTGGATCCGCCAACTGGTCGAATGGCAGAAAGAGATGACCGACCCCAACGAGTTCCTCTCCAGCCTGAAGATGGACCTTTATCCCGACGAGGTTTACACCTTCACGCCCAAGGGGAAGGTCGTTGTGGTTCCGGCCGGTGGCACGCCCGTCGATTTTGCCTACACCATTCACACCGAAGTTGGTCACACCTGCGTAGGCGCCAAGGTGAACGGCCGCATGGTGCCTTTGCGCACCAAGCTCCGCACCGGCGACATCGTCGAGATCGTTACGCAGAAAGATCACAAACCGAGCCGCGACTGGCTCACCTTCGTCAAAAGCCCCCGCGCGCGCAACAAGATCAAGCACTGGCTCAATGAAGATCAGCGCCGCCGCGCGGTCGAGGTCGGCCGCAAGCTCCTTGAGCGCGAAGCGCGCAAGTTCAAGGTCCCAATGGTCCAGATCGGCGACCAGGACCTGGGCCGCATCGCCGGCGAATACGGCGTGGCCACAGCCGCCGATCTGCTCGCCACGCTCGGCCAGGGCAAGCACACCGCGCACCAGATTCTCAACAAGCTCGCGCCCGATTA
>JASHVE010000557.1 GCA_030039675.1 Acidobacteriaceae bacterium
GATGCAAGTGATCGCTGGGGCAGACGTTTTTGTCTTTGGAGGCAGCACAAACTTATCGCGCGACATGGCCTGCCCGATGTTTTGTGCCAGCGAAGAGTTAGTTTACCGCAGCTCTTGAAGGGCCTAATTTTCTTGTACCAAAGTCAGTGTTAGTCTTCGACCGGTTTAGGTTGCTGTGAGAGCACGGCTAGCCGCGCTCTCAGGGAGCGGGTTGACGGTCTTCCGAGTAGTGCACGTGAACAATGCGCCACGCTCCCTGTTCTCTGCGATAGATCTGGGTCTCGACGCCGTGCGTCGTTACAGTCGAGCCGTCCTTGCGCATTGTGGCGTGAAAATCCCAGCGAAACTCTGACCACGCCGAGTCGCCATTCACATAGATCATCACGTCGTGCATCTTCAGGTCCCGCGCCGAGAACATCCCACCCATCACATTTTGAAAGACACGTTGCTCAATGGCGTCAAAGCCGTGTTCCTCGCCCAATGGATAGATGAACGAGACGTCGGGCGAATGAGACCAGATCTGCGAGAGTAGCTTTAGGTCGACAGTATCGACGGCTTGGGCATACTGTCCGAGCAAACGGTGAATCGCAGTGCTATCGGCGGCTGGACCGGGGCCAACTTGGCAGCAGGCATAGGCGGGAAAGAGACAGGCGAAAACTGCAATCAGGATTCGGACGTGCATGAGCCACCCTCATTCTATTCTCACCCATTGAAAAACCTTGTTCCATCGGAAATATCGCTCGATTGCACAACTAAATTTCGCTGGGTTGTCGCCGAAGTGCATCGTCTCGCTACCCGTACTTTGGGGACATTTGAGCAGACGAATCGATCGAGGGTGGCTCTGGAGCGGGTGCCACAGCTAAGCGCTGGCTATCGCTTCAATGTCTCCGTCATCGCTTTCGAGACTTTGGGGGGTAGCTGAGGGCTTTTACTTCCCCTGGAAATCCGAGCGGTGTATCATCATCTCCCATAGAGTTTCGAGTGGAGGTAGGCCGTGGACCGGGTCAGCCAGCCGGATTCAGCAATGCTCAGAGGCACATTGGACATGATGATCCTCCGAACACTCGTCAGCGGAGATGCGCATGGGCATACGATCGCGAAGATTATTGAGCGCACTTCAGAAGACGTTCTGGAGGTCGAGCAGGGATCGTTGTATCCGGCACTGCACCGGCTAGAGGACCGAGGGTGGGTTTCGTCCTACTGGGGCGCGAGCGCGAACAACCGTAAAGCGAAGTTCTATCGACTAACGGCCGCCGGAAGGAAGCAACTGGGCCGCGAAACGAGCCGCTGGCGACAGATGACGCGGGCTATAGGGCTGGTGATGGGCGAATAAACACGGAGCTGAGGAGGCGGGATGAGCTGGCGCAGATTCTTTCGCAGGTGGCGCGAGGACGCCGAGGTGCAGAGAGAAATCGATTCGTATCTCGAAGAAGAAACGGCCGAAAATATGGCACGCGGCATGTCCTTCAACGAGGCTCAGCGGCAGGCGCGGGTCAAACTGGGAAACCGGCAGCTAGTGCGGGAGCGGTTATGGCAGCAGAACATGGTTGTACTAATTGATGGCTTGTGGAGGGACCTGCGGTACGCGTTGCGCACTTTGTGGCGAGCGCCAGGGTTCGCTGTACTCGCGATGCTGGTAATGGCATTGGGCATTGGCGCGAATGTAGCGCTATTCACAATCGTGCGCGCTGTGTTGCTGAACCCCTTGCCGTTTACCGAGCCATCTAGACTCGTCAAGCTATACGAGTACAGCTCGGATCGGTTCCCGTATAACGACGTGGCAGGTGGTGTATTCACCGCATGGCAGAAGGAAAATCACAGCTTTGCTGACCTTGCCCTACTCGATAGCGGATTGGCGTTCAGCTTGTCCGAGGGCGGCGGCCAGTTGCCCGAGAAGGTGAACTTCGGCGTTTGTACGTGGAATCTCTTCCCCTTGCTTGGGATTGAGCCTGCTCTGGGACGGAGCTTTACTGCTAGTGATGATCAGCCTGGCGCAAATGCGACCGTGATGCTGACGTGGGGCTTATGGAAGCGCCGATTTGGTGGAGATCGTTCTGTCGTAGGACAAACAATCGAACTGGACGCCAAGCCCTATACGGTGATTGGAGTGCTACCGGCGTGGTTTACATATCCCATACAAAGCGTCCAGTTGTGGACGCCAATTTATCACTTGATACCCCAGGGCGAGATGAGTGCTATCGACGACCACGACTGGGAGGCGATAGGCAGGCTGAAACCTGGCGTAAGCGAAGTTAAGGCAACCGCAGATTTGTCCGTGATCGTTCGCCGTCTCCACGACCAACATCTGGACGACCCATTCATTAGTACCGCAGCAAACAGCATGCCGCTGCTCGAGGATTTGGTTGGCGAGTTTAAGATACCGCTTTACTTGTTATTGGCCGCAACTACCTGCCTGTTGCTCATAGCCTGCCTGAATACCGCAGCCCTGATGGTTTCGAGGGAGGCCATGCGGCGCAAGGAACTGGCGATTCGCGCGGCGTTGGGGGGCGGGGGCTGGCGGCTGCTGCGCGAGCATATGACAGAGAGCCTGGTCCTCTCCGCAATCAGCGGTGCGGCTGGGCTTCTTGTCGCCTACGTCGCAATTCAATGGTTCGTGCGAGCGCGGCAGGACATGAGCCGCGTGGAGGCAATTCACTTGGATGGTACGGCCATCGCGTTTACTGTCGGCCTGACGCTGCTCTGCACTATCTGCGCCGGATTCGCGTCCATCCTATCTTTCCGGGGAGGGCAGATCGCTCGATCTTTAGCAGCATATTCGCGATCTCAAAGCGACGGACGAGGGAGAGCGCGTCTGCGCAAGTGGCTCGTCACGTTTGAAGTTGGCGTCACTGTCGTACTTTTGGTGGGAACCGGGTTGCTGCTCAAGAGCTATGCGCAATTGCGCTCGTCGAATCTCGGCTGCGTCACCCAGAATGTCTTAACAATGCAACTGAGTTTGCCGGATGAAAAGTACAGCCAACCACTGCAAAGAGAACAATTCTTTGCCCATCTGCTCGAAGACGTACGAGCTCTGCCCGGTTTGAAGGCTGCGGGACTTGTGCGCACGGTTCCAGGGCAGGGTCGTGGTGGCGATGCGGGCTTTGCTATTGCCGAACACCCGCCCCTGCCGCCCGGAAAAGCGCAGAACGCGGTTGTGCGTTGGGCGGACCCAGAATATTTCCACGCATTGGGCATACCGCTACTGCGCGGAGCACCGTTTGAGGCAAGCAAACGATTGGCGGAAGCGAATGAAGTCGTGATCACTCATTCTTTTGCGCAAAAGTACTTTGGCGCGGAGGATCCGATCGGCAAGCACTTGATCACTATGGGCCTGCATCGTTTTGAAATTGTCGGAGTCGTGGGCGATACGCGGTACAAGGTCTCCCGACCGCCTGAGCCAATGATGTATTTTTCCATCTACAGTGGCAACTTTGGCAGTTCGGCGCTCGTCGTTCGCTCGGCCGGTGATGTCACGCAGATGGCATTACCGATTCAGAAGATTGTGCAGCAGCTTGACCCGCGGTTGGCCGTAATGGACATCCTCACGATGGATCAGGTCGTAGGCCGGAGCATTCGGGATACGAGTTTCGATGCAGGGTTGCTATTGATTTTTGCCGTTGTGTCATTGCTGCTTGCGGCCGTTGGACTGTTCGGGGTGCTGTCTTTCATTGCGGCGCAGCGAATGCAAGAAATCGGGATCCGAATGGCGCTGGGAGCGGAGCGGGGGCGGGTGCTGGGCCAGGTGATGCTGGATGGGCTCAAGCCAGCCTTCATCGGCCTCGTGGTTGGACTCATGGGAAGTGTGGCTGGAGTGCGTCTCCTGCGATCAATGCTTTATGCTACACGACCTCTCGACCCGACGGTGTTTCTGCTCGTGAGCGTCGTACTGCTCGCGGTGGCCGGAGCAGCGTGCACGATTCCGGCGTGGCACGCCTCACGGCTGGACCCGATGCAGGCACTTCGGACCGAATAGTGCAGAAGGCGCTGCTTGGGCAGTAATTTCCGATTTGGCCGGCATTGGCAGAACCGGTGTTGCTCCTGTCCGCGTTCCGCCGTGCAGTGCCATCGCGGGTGCGTGCCGGCTTCCCCAATCGGCGAGCAATCCGAGCAGGTTCATGACGGCGGTCCCGAACGGCACCGAAATGGCGTATTCAACGTGCTTGATCTTTCTGCTCAGGTCGGTGCGCCCGATGATGCCGTCTTTTTCCAATTCGTGCAGTTGCTGAACCAGGACCTTCTTGCTCGCGTGCGGAATCTTCCTGCGTAGTTGGCCCAAGCGAATCGGGCCGTCCAGCATGGTGGCTAGGATCGCGATTTTCCATTTGCCCCGAATCAGGTATAGGGCTGATTGGGCTGATAAGACGAGCCCGTCCGGTTCCGTGCAGAGATAATTTCAAGGGCGATGCGGTCTGCGTGGCCTGTCTCAGCCTGCCTGTCACCAGTTGGCTCCAAGGCTCCACTCGCAGTCCGGCGAACGTTTCGGAACGGGGCGATTGGAGCCAGAGATGAGAGCGCGTGAGCCAAGGCTTACATCGGTTGCGGAAAGCTCCAGACTCGTGAGAAAACTATCCGCAAAAGCCTCCTCTACCTTCTAAAGGCATTTCTGGAAGCCGTTTGGGGGCATCACAGGTGGGGATTTTTTGTGGGGATGGCTATACTATTGTTACTGGTGGTTTATTCCCCCTCCGGGCAGATGCTCGCGAATGCCGCCGAATGGTCGCAGCTGGCAAGTGCTGACGTGGAGTTGGGCCTGCTCGACCGGGCACCCTGCTTCTGATTAGGTTTTGGAGGCCGCTGCTAACGCAGCCTGGCCGCATGCTCTCTTGTGCGCTTGGATATTCCTGTACGATCACGATTCTGCATACGATCTAATGGACCACGCTGCCCAGAACGCTTCGGACTACATCGCCCGTCATCCTGACGCGAGCCTGCACAAGCTGACCGCCCGCATTAAGGGTGAGCTAGGA
>JASHVE010000558.1 GCA_030039675.1 Acidobacteriaceae bacterium
GGCGCCCCAGGTCCCGATTCCGGGGTCCCCGGCGACAGGTCTTCGTCGATGGGGTGGTGTGAGACCTGGGAAAGCGAGAAAGCGCAACCCGCAAAAGAAGCCGCGGACTATAGCAGTTCCCGAATGGGTGTATGCCAAACGAACCTGCTTAAGTGGCCTTTTCCTCAAGAAAAAGCCGCCCTACGCAGCTCTCAAAAAGTCGACGTTAATTCGGGAACTGCTCTAGCTGGCCGCAAACGGCAACCACGGTTGAATCTCCACCCGCTCCACCTCTTTCATCCGCACCTGTTCCGCCTCCGGCTCACCGGAGTACCGTTTCCCCAGCCGGAACTCCCGGCAAACCGAGTCCACTACCGCCGCGATCCGCTTGCTGTACTCGGGCGAGACGAACGCGTGCGTCCCATAGCGTTTCTCATACGCGGTGAGCTGCTGGGGAAAATGCTCGCGCACAAACGAGAAGAACGTCGGCAGCGAGCAGGGCTTCAAAAACAGCGGCGCTGCAGCGAAGAAGCTGGCGCCGGCACCCTTCGCCGCTTTGGCCACGGCGGCAATCGAGCTCCGGCTGTCCGTAATTCCCGGCATCAGCGGCGAACACAGCACGCCCGCCCGAATCCCCGCCTGCCGCATCTGTGCCACCGTGTGAATGCGCAGATCGGGACGCGGCGCTCGCGGCTCCAGAATCCGTGCCAGCCTCGTGTTCACCGTGGTCACCGTCAGATGCACCGTGAGCCGGTGCGTCTGCTGGATCTGCTGCAGCAGGTCGATATCCCGCGCGATCAGTGCCGACTTGGTCACAATGCCCAGTTGAAACCCGCTCACCCGCGTGAACACCTCCAGCAAAGACCGCGTCAGCCGCTGTTTGCGTTCGAGCGGCTGGTACGGGTCCGTAGCCGTCCCGATCGCGATGTGCGTCCCCGGCTTCATCCGCCGCAGCTCCTGCTCCAGCAGCCACGCGGCATTCTGCTTGAAGTAAATCTTCCGCTCGAACTCCTGTGGGTCGCGCATCTCGAGAAACTCGTGCGTGTACCGCGCGTAGCAGTAGCGGCAGCCGAACTCGCATCCCCGGTACGGATTGATCGCGTGGCTGAACGGAACACCGCGCTTCGAATTGACCTTGCTGACAATCGATCGCGACTCCAGCGGCCTATACTCGGTGAGGCAGCCCGTTGAGTCCAGAGGAGCCGTCGCCGCCCGTTGCGCCAGCGGCGAAACGGAGTTGGCTTCGAGGATGGGGAAGAGGGTATCTGTTTTCGCCATATATTCGCCTTTTGAAGTAGCGTACGCCTGCCTTCAATCGGCGTCAAGCGGTAGTGCATGGAGGGCGAAGAACGTTGCTTTTTAACGGTGCACCGCAATGTGAGAGGACTCGTCACGAAGCTGCAGAGAATCAGCCAGTTAAGCGGGTTCGAGCGGGGCGCAACCGAATCTAAGAAACGTGACGTTATCCCCGGCAGGAGGAGAGAGAATCAATGAGCACATCCAAACCCACCCGCATTACCTGGCTCGGCCATGCCACCGTGCTGGTCCAGACGCCTTCAGGCACAAATATTCTCATCGACCCCTTCATCGCGCAGAATCCCAAATACCCCAAAAGCTTTGAGCTGCCTTCGAAGATCGACGCCGTTCTTCTCACCCATGGCCACTTCGATCACGCCGCAGACGTAGTTCCGGTTACAAAAAAGCACGGCTCGACAGTGGTCGCAATCCATGAATTGGCCGCTTACGTCGGCGGTAAGGGCGTATCGGATACCATCGGCATGAACATCGGAGGCTCCGTCCAAGTCAAGGACGTTACGGCAACCATGGTCGATGCCAGACACTCGGCAGGCGCGGAGGATGAGCAGGGAATTCACTACGTGGGTGTCGCCGCCGGCTTCGTGCTCACCATTGCCCAGGGCCCCGTGCTCTACCACGCCGGCGACACGACGGTTTTCCGCGATATGGAGCTGATCGGCGAGCTCTACCAACCAAAGATCGCGATGCTTCCCATTGGCGGCCACTACACCATGGGCCCCAAGGAAGCAGCACTGGCGGTTCGGTTCCTGCAACCGGAAACAGTTCTGCCGCTGCATTTCGGTACCTTCCCGCCGCTTACGGGTACGCCTGAGCAGCTTGCAGCGCTGGTCGGCCCCGGCGTGCGCGTAATCTCCTGGAAGCCTGGAGAAGACTTCACGACCGCGTGATCTGGGGGGAAACCGCTGCACCCGGCTCTCGATCCCCCGCAACCCGATAACGCTCGCAGCAGCGCGTTGGGATGCCCCGAGATCCGAGAAGCCCCTATTGATCGCGTGTCTGTTTCACAGCGCGCTGCGAAGGGCCCGCGTTGGCCAGATTCGAGGAATCCGGCTGGCCGCCGTAGCGCAGCTTGTCCTGTGTCCCCGCGGCGCGGCAGTTGCGCAGGTCGCGCAGAATCTCTACCTTCTCTCGCGCATACTGGCTCGCCAGCCGGGTCAACGCGTAGGTGATGATGTCGCTGTGGTGCAAATCCCCGGCCGACGGATCGCGGCGCATATTGAGCCATAGCCGG
>JASHVE010000559.1 GCA_030039675.1 Acidobacteriaceae bacterium
CTGCGATCCCTGCTCGATCTGCTGGATGGCATGGGCCGATTGCGTGGGATCGTAGACGATGCCGCTGCCGAACTGCGCGTGCGCCGTAGGCGCGAGCGCGGTGAGCAGGCCGAACAGGGGGGCGAAGATGCGTAGCCATTTCATGGCGAAACCTCCGAAGAGCGGTTAGCGATTGATGGTCGAGAATCACATCACGGTCGGCATGTCGTGGTTCTCGTACGCAGGTAGGAGCATGTCCTGCGTGATGTACACCTTGATCCGGTGGCCTTCGCGGATGGTGATGGTCGGCGGGATATTGATGAAGCGGTCGAGCACATTGGCGCTGCTCTGCGACAGGCTGGAAGCGATGCCGGCCTTATACGCCTCGGTGCCGGTTTCGTCGTATCCCTCGTTGGCATTCGTCGCTTCGGCGGCTCCTGCGATGACGCCGAGTGCAATCGACGCACCGAAGATTTCGAGGTAGTGATTGTTGACCTTATCCTTGAGCCCCGTGGCTCCCGCCTGATCGAGAGCCTGGAACGTATCGAGATCGACGTTGTAGTGGTCGGGCATGATCATCCGGTGGAAGGTGACGGCGAGGCGTTTCTGGCCGAAGCCGGAGACCTTGCGGGTATCGCCAAGGATGAAGGTACCGGCGGGAATCAGGACATGCTGGCGGTCGAGGCTGTAGACGGGATTCGTGACCATGACCTTGACCGGCCCGGCGAATTCGCCATCGAGACGGCCTACCAGGACGGTGTCGATGGTGGTGCCGTCGAAGACGACAAAAGGCTGGCCGTGCGCGCGGTTGACATTCACCTCTGCTGCGCGCTTGTTAGGAGACGTGGCGGCGGGTGCAGCCTGCGCAGCAGAATCCCGCGGCAAGCTCACCGAGCGAACTGCATCTGTTGCATCCGGGGCTGTCTGATCTGCCGGCGGCTGTGAGGTTTCGTTCTCGGGCGCGACAAGGTTCGACGCAAAGCGAGCTTTGAACTCCAGCGCCTTCTCCGCATCGACGACGGTATCGCGGGGCGGCTCCGCGGGCTGCGCCTGAACCGGCGGCGGCAACTGCGCAGCAGGAGCCGCAACGCCGGGCGGGAGCGAACCGGGCGCAGCCGTTGCGCCAGGCGGCAACGACGATGAGTTCTGCCGCTGTGCAGCCGCCTGCTGCTGTTGCACCTGGCGCTGGTCGGCGCTCAAGTCCTGCTCCAGATCCTGAATCTTTTTCTGGTTGAGGTCGGAGGAGGCGGCCAGCGGAGCGGGCGCCGTATCCTTCGCGGCAGGCCTGGGATGGTTTTTCGAGAACATCACCGCCAGCAGAATCAGGACTGCAAGTCCGGCCACGACGTAGCCCTGTGCCTGTTTGGGCACCACGCCTTGCGGCACGACGCGCTTATCGTGGATGCCGGGCGCGCTCTCCGTGGGTCTTAGCTCCGGCTCCGGCGTGTTCTGTGTTGGCTTCTCATCGGTCATTGGTATCCCCCTTTACTGCGCTTTCCGCTGAAAGTCGAGCTTGCGTTTGCCGATCTGGAGGTAGCCCTTATCGACAACCGTGGGCAGGATGTAGGTGCCGTCCTCGAACTGGAAGGTGATGAGGTCGGGCTTCTTGTCCTTCAGCTCGTAGACCGAGAACTTCTCCGCGGCCGTGGTCTTGATGTAGGTGAATTTGCTGTCGTGATAAATCGCAGAGACATCGAACGGCTCTTTGTTGTGGAAGGTGTAGTCGAAGATCAGCGATTTCACCGGATACTCGGAGCGGAACTGTTCGACGGAATCGGCTGCTCGGGTCTGAGCGGCCTGCGCCTGGGCGCGTGCCATGACTACTGCGCTTGCTGAGACCAGCTTGTCCGCGCCATCGGCGGCGGCGAGCGATGACGGATCGGAAGGCTCGATGACGACCTTCAGGTCGGGATCGGCGGCCTCGTTATCGTCCAGCGTGAACGAATAGACGTTGCCCTTGTCGGTGATGAGATTCAGATTGCTGTGAATGCCTTCCTTCGCCGGGTGCAGGAAGCAGTAGTTGCCAACCGTGTCGATGATCCAGAAGTCCTTGTCGCCGGTCGCAACCTCCAGAATCTTTTCTGTGGAGGGCAGCTCGATCAGCGTCGTGTAGTGCATCCGGGCGCGGATGCCGATGATGTCATTGGCGTGGTAGTGGACGATACGGGCGGTCTGCTGGCCGTGGGCCACGGTCGCGGCCAAGCCGAGCAGCAGCGGGACGATAGGTGATGGGCGCATGGTTCTCCTCATGGGTTGGGGTAATCGTGGGCGAGCCGGAGCAAGCCTTGTTCCGGGCCGAAGCAGGCGAAGTAATCCTGTTTGCGGAGGTTGTCGCGGGCGTTGTTGGTAGCCATCCAGTAGCCGAGGGCATCGACTTCGAGCACCAGCTTTTTCGTCCTGCGCGGCTGGATCAGCAGCAGCTCGCGCTTGGGAACCAGCGACTCCAGCAGCTCAAGCTGCGTGTCGTTCAACTGGAAGATTTCGGCGTAAAGCCTGCGGTCGATATTCGGGTTTGCGAGGAATATCTTGGTAGGACAGGACTCGTTGACGATGTGCAGCATGTCCGAAGCCGCCAGCTCGACGACGGACTGCGTGGCAAGAATCATGGCCGCGTTCTTCTTGCGCCAAGTTTTCTCGGCGCGCGTAATCCAGTCGCGAACAGTCTGGTTTTTGAGGAAGATCCAGCCCTCGTCGATGACGAAGATTTTGAAGATAGCGGTATTGACGGACTTCTCGATCTCCGTCGATGCGCGCTGCAGAACGTAGAAGAGCACCGGCTCCAGCACGTCGGGATACTTATCCCAGTCATCAAAATTGAAGGTCTGGAACTTCGAGAAAGTCAGCGTGTCTTCGGCATTGTCGAAGAGATAGCCGAATTGTCCGGCCTGGGTCCAGCGATGGAGGCGTTCGCCGAGCGGACCCAATATTGACACAAAATTGGTCAGCGTCCGTATCTCGGCCGGCAGCTTGTACGCGCGTTCGATGGCTGCAAAAAGCGCCTTTTCGTCCTCGGTGGTCAGCTCGAAGTAGAAGTGGGCCGGCAAGAGGCGATAGCCCTCGTC
>JASHVE010000560.1 GCA_030039675.1 Acidobacteriaceae bacterium
AGTTTCGCTCGAAGGTGCGCTGTGGCGCGCAAAGCGGCTGGCAGAATTGCGATAGCTGTCGCTATGCATTCGACAAGTGAATGCATCCTCACTGGACGTTAGGTGGCCGGTGGCCCTCGTCTCAAGGAACTAAATCGAGCACGAAAATGAGTGCCCCAGGTCTCGCTTCTGAGACCTGGGAAAGCAATAAAGCGAACGCGCTCACGACCGATCAGTCGGCGCGTGGCCCATCCTTGCATTTCTCACTATTTGTTCCACCACAACTGGGGTGCCCCATCCTTGACGCAGTTTTATCGCGTCAAGGGTGGGAAGGCGCGATGCAAATTACGCGGAGAGATGTGGACAGGCTTGAGAGCGGCCGCTGGGCGGTCGTAGTTCCCACCCTCGCTCCGCGAGGATGGGGCACCCGGAGTAATAGCCGGAATAACGTAAGGAGAGATTAGGTGGGCCACCCGCCGGGTGGCCCGGAATTCAATCGAGCACGAAATTGGGTGCCCAGGTCCGGATTTTCGGACCTGGGAAAGCACGGATCTCCGCTCCAGTGCGGCTGTTATTCCGCGATCCGCTCCCCACGTACAAAGCTCGCAACCAGTTTTCCCTCCGCATCCACCGCAATCAGATTCGCAGGCTGGCCCACCGCAAGTGAGCCGGCCTTGTTTGCGAATCCCGTCATCCCCGCCGGGTTCACCGTGAGCAAGCGCAGCGCCTGTTCCATCGGCGCACCGGTGAAGCGCAAAAAGTTTTCAAGCGCGCGATCGAGCGTAAGCACACTGCCGGCGAGCACACCGCGCGCCATCGCTTTGCCATTGGCCACCTGCACGGCAAATCCGCCCAGATGATATTCGCCGTCCGGCATGCCGGCAGCGCTCATCGCGTCCGTCACCAGAATGGCCCGCTCCGGCCCTTTGGCGCGCCACCATAGCTTCACAATCTCCGGCGTGGAGTGAATGCCGTCGCAGATCAGCTCGGCGAAGAGGGAATCGGTGGTGAGCACGGTACCGAGAATGCCCGGCTCGCGATGATCGAGTGCGCGCATCGCGTTGAAGGTGTGCGTCGCGCTTACAGCGCCGACGGCGATGGCCGCGCGCGTCTCAGCCGTCTTGGCGTCTGAGTGTCCCAGCGAGACGCGCACACCGCGCTTGGTCGCATGCGCCGCGAGCTCGATTGCGTCGGGCAGCTCCGGAGCCAGCGTCATCAGCCGCGCATGCCCTCCGGCTGCCTCGTACAGTTTGTCGAAGATGGCAACGTCCGGCGCGAGCAGATGTTCCTTGGGCTGCACGCCGCATTTGGCATGCGAAAGAAACGGCCCTTCGAGATGAATGCCGATCGGCCGCGCCGCCGCGCCCTTGTTCTCAATCGACTCCAGATGGTCGATCAGCTTAGCCAGCCCGTCCAGCGCACGCAGCGTCATATCGAGCGGCGCAGTGACAGTAGTAGCCAGAAAGCTGCCGGTTCCGCGCGAGGCCAGAAAGCGGCAGATTGCGCCGAGCGCCTCCGGCGTAGCCTCCATCACATCGTGGCCGGCTGCGCCATGAATGTGCACGTCAAAGAATGCCGGTGCGAGCGTGGCGCCGGGAAAGTGATGCTCGCCGGCCGCTGCTCCGGTGGCGATGGAGGCGATGTGGCCGTCTTCGATGGTGAGGATGGGATTGTCGAGGAGTGAGGAGCCGTCCCAGAGCTTTGCGGCGGTGATGGTGCGCATGGAACAATTATGGCAAATAGTGCCTAAGCGAGTTAGCATCCGCCATGGCGGATGAGTTCGCTAATGCGTCACTTCGTTCACCCAATTACTTTGTTAAAATTTGCAAACGCCACATTCACGAAAGCCATCAATCGTACGCTCTACTTTTATAAATAAAACCAGAATAGAGCGGCAGGCAACTATACCAATTCCTATCCTCGGCGCGCTTGTCGCTCATGGAAGTATTCAATAACAATCAGCGTTAACGTGAATGAGGCGGCTTGGACAAACACCCAAACAAGAGTCAAAACGGTCGGCGGGGCAGTTTTTTTGACAAAGAACCCTGCAAACCACAAGATCCTTCCAGCAGCATAAGCGAGGCCCATACTGCAGAACCTTAAAAACCTGCCTCGTCGTATAAACATGAATGCACCATCTTGAGCACGGACTCCAGCCCAAACCCTCTTCCTTCAGAGCAGCCAAAGATCGAACGGGTTCTTATCTGTACTTACGCAGCACGCCCAGCACTCGGCCCTGAATCGCAACCTGCGCCGCGGGAACGAAGATCGGCTCCATCTCCACGTTGGCCGGCTGCAGGCGCACTACGTTGCCTTCAGCAAAGAAGCGCTTGAGCGTGGTCTCGGTTCCGTGCACGAGTGCGACAACGATCTCACCTTGCCGGGCCGTCTTCGTGCGCTCCACCAGCACGTAATCGCCGTTGATGATGTGCTCGTCGCGCATGGAGTCGCCGCGCACCTCAAGCGCGAAGACATCGCGGTTGCCCACCACGTCATGCAGCGAGATGCTCTCCGGGTTCTCCATCTGTTCCACCGGAAGCCCGGCGGCAATACGCCCCGCCAGCGGCAGCTTGGCGCTCGAACGCGTGCGAGTGCCCGGAGGCAAAATATCGATCGAACGGCTGCGGTTGTGGACGCGGTCCAGCATCCCTTTCTTCTCCAGGTTGGTGATGTGCTTGTGGACCGTGGCCAGGCTCTTCAGTCCCATGCCGCGCGCAATCTCCTCAAACGACGGGGAATAACCGTTGCGCGTCACAAACGCTTCGAGAAAATCGAGAATCTCTTTTTGCCTTCGGGTGACAGCCATGCGCGCATTATAGCGAACAAAAAGCGAACCGCGATAGGTAAATTTTGGACAATTCCGTTACTTTTTGTAGACATTTTCGGAACAGCACAGAGCGAACACTTCTGAGACCGCCGCCACTGCTGGTGTTTTCCCGCGCTCTACAATCAGAAACATGATTCTGGAAACATTCCCCGTCGGTCCGCTGCAGTGCAACTGTACGATCCTGGGTGATGAAGAGGCAGGCGAAGCCATCGTCATCGATCCTGGCGACGAGATCGGCCGCATCCACAAGCGGCTCACTGAGCTCGGTCTGCGGTTGAAGCAGATCCTTATCACGCATGCGCATATTGACCACGTCGGCGGCGCCCTCAAACTAAAGAAGCTTACCGGCGCGCCCATCCTGATGAACGAAAACGATATGCCGCTCCTGAAGATGATGGCCGCGCAGGCGGCATGGCTCGGAATCGCACCGCCTGAAACGGCTCCGCCCGACGGCAGCCTGAGCGACGGTTTGAACGTAGGCCTCGAGCGCTATCCGGCCCGGGTTCTGCACACGCCGGGACACACGCAAGGCTCAATCTGTTTGCACTTCGTTCCGCTGAAACTGCTCGTGGCAGGCGACACCCTCTTTGCCGGCAGCATCGGCCGCACCGACCTGCCCGGAGGCAACTTCGATCAGATCATCGACTCCATCCACTCGCGCCTGCTGGTGCTTTCCGATGAAATCAAAATTATCCCCGGTCACGGCCCGGTGACCACCATCGGTAACGAACGGAAGGACAATCCCTTTCTGGTTTCCCGTTGAATGCTGCGAGATACTAATATCTATGAAAATCAACGGAGAAGATCGAGTCACCTCAGCTAACACTTGAGCTTATTGGCGGTAATATTACTCACTTGATTCGTTTTAAGATAATCAACAAGCAGTGTTACTCCGGTACTGAATTCCTCAATGCTGCAGAGCAGGCTGAGCACCAGCCAGCCTGATTCGGGCAGCCCGAAAAAGTAGCCCGGATGCACCCAGACGCCACGCTCGAGCAGCGCCAGTACCGTCGACTCGTCCGGCTCCACTGCCGGAATCCGCAAAATGGCGTACCAGCCACCCTCGACGGCCAGCCGCTGCGCTGCGGGAAGTTGGGTAAACTGGCCGTCCAGTTCAGCTAGGTTGGCCGCAACCCGTGCGCGAATCTCTGCCTGGATTGCCGCTCGTCCTTCGATCCATACAGGCAGGGCACCTTGCACCGGAGCATTCATGGAAAGAAACGTATCGGCGATAACTTCCAGCCGGTCGAGGGCGCTCTGCTGTGCCGGGCTCCGCCCGGCCACGGTGATCCAGGCCGCCTTCATCTGTGGCAGGCCGGCAATCTTGCTCATCCCGCTGACCACGAACACGGGAACGCCTTCGAGCCCCGCGGCAAAGCTCCAGCTCTTTCCAGCGAGCGGATAGTCGAGAAATACTTCGTCCACGATGAGCGCAAGCGAGAACTCGCGGCAAAGCCGGGCCAGTTCCTCAGCCTCCCACGGCTTGGTGAAGTGGCCGGTGGGGTTGTTGGGATGCACGACGACCATTGCACGGGTGTGCGGCGTTATAGCGCGGCGCATGGCTTCTGCATCGATCTGCCATCCCTGGTCATATACCAGCGAGGCAGCCTTGAGCCGCACATCGCAAAGTTCGGCCAGGAAGTCGAAGAGCGGATAGCCAGGCTGCGCGATCAGAACCTCATCGCCCGGATCGCACAGCAGGTGAAAGAGAAAGCTGTACGCCTCGCTGGTGCTGGTGGTAAGCACGATCTGCCCGGGATCGAGGACTGCTCCATGGCTCGCGTAGTAGCGGCAGACAGCTTCCCGCGCCGCCAGGCTCCCTTTAGGCTGCGGATCGTAATCGAGCGCCCCCGGATCATGCAGCGCCTCAAGCAGTCTTTCCGAATAGGTAAATCCGCAGCGCGTCGGATTTGAAGCCGTAAGGTCCGCGATCGGTAATCCCGCCTCGACGCGCAGCCGGTGCGCCAGCGCCAATTCGCTCTCTTCAGTATTCCAATCCGTCCTGCGCGAAAATCGCATCCGTCAATCCATCCAGAGCGCCAGCCGCGAGTTCCAGTCGGCGCAAGCAGAGCCATGCAAGTCCATCGTGCACAATAGAACAGGCGGCCCTCTCTCAACATACACGGGCAAGCCTGAGGAGTGGCATTGGCTCTGCGCGCGGTGGTCTTCGACTTTGGCATGGTATTGACCGACCTTCCTGACCCCGTCGCGCATGCGGAGTTAGTCCGTATCACCGGCCTTCCTGCGGATCGGTTCGAGCACCTCTACTGGGTCGATCGACATGCCTACGACGAGGGCAAGCTCAACGGTCTGACCTTCTGGCAGAAGTTCAGCGCCGATGCAGGCCTCAACCTGGGCGAGGAAGCCGTCGGAGAACTGAAGCTGTGGGATGCGCGCATGTGGACCACGCAAAACCCCAGCATGGTTGCCTGGCAGCAGCGGCTAAAGGAGTGCGGCCTGCGGACCGCTATCCTTTCCAACATGGGCGATGTCGTGCACGCGAATATCACCCGCGAGTTTGCATGGCTCAAACGTTTTGATGTGCTGGTATGGAGCTACCAACTTGGCATCGCTAAGCCCGACCCCGCGATTTACCGCTACACGCTGGAGAAACTCGGCACGCAACCTGAAGAGACGCTCTTTCTCGACGACAAGCAGGTCAATATCGAGGCTGCGCGCGCACTCGGCATGAAGGGAATTGTCTTCTCCACCGTAGAACAACTGCGCACCGACCTGATCACGCAAGGGCTCGACAGGGAACTGCCGTTACCCGAAATCGGCTGACTACGACTTCAATCCCAGCCCGACCAGGTTGGCGGCGGCGATGATGACGATCACGCCCAGCCACAGCAGCCGAACCGGACGGGAGCTCACGCCCTTCCACTCGCCCAGCGCTAGGCCCACGAGCGCGCCGCACAGCACGTAGATGCTCATGTGCAGCATCCAGTTCACGTAAAACAGCCGCTGCGGAATGTTGGCCGCGCCCCACGCATAGAAGAAGAACTGCAGGTACCACATGATGCCGCCCGCGGCAGCCAGAGCGCCATTCTTGATCAGCGTGGGCCGCGGCTGGCTCAAGTCGGCGCGCAGTGAAAGCCGCTTGAGCGCAGCCAGCCGGATGAAGCAGTAGCCGAGATTCACCACCGCGCCTCCGCCCATGATGAAGACGTAGCTCGGCAGCGCCGCGTAGAGGGGGTTTACGCCGAGGTGCAGCGCGGCGTCAGCCATGGGCCGAGCTGCGTCGATTGCGAACGACATGCCGGAAGAAAAGATGCCGCACAGCACGGCCAGCAGAAGGCCGAGCTTAACGTTGAACTCGCTGACCTCTGCGCCGAGTTGGATCTCCTTCTGGTGCCCCGCATAGGAAACAACCGCGACCCCGATCAGCGCAACCAGAACGCCGGCCATCGTTAGCAAACCGCTCTTCGTGGTCAAGAGCATCGCACCCTGGCCGTGCAGCAGCGGCGGCACCAGCGTGCCCACCACGAGCGTGACGCCGATCGCCACGCCGATGCCGAGCGACATCCCCAGGTGCCGCATCGTCAGGCCGTAACTCACATTGCCCACGCCCCACATCGCGCCGAAGAGCGCGACCTTCAGCAGCAGGTGCGCGTCCATCGACGCGTAGAAGCCGCGAAAGTCAGGCAGCAGAAGCAGGCTCACGCCGATGGGCAGAAGAATCCAGGAGAAAAAACCGGCTATAGCCCAGGTGGTCTCCCAGGACCACCTTTTTACTTTTTCAATAGGCGCGTAAAAGGAAGCGGCACAGGCCGCACCGACGATGTGCCATCCAATTCCAGCGAGGATTACCGGCATTCGCTCTCCATGTCTTCTTGCGCCTCCTCCTCGACTCTCAAAGCAGACTCAAAGCCTATCGGTTGCGCGAGCAGTTGTACAACCGCAAAGAACAGATTTTTCTATCGAAGCCCGATCAAAAAGGTATAACTGCCTGACAACAGTTCAAAGCCATCGCGCCCATCGCGGGTCGCCGGCTTGGCCAGCTTGCTCTTTGTCAAAGGTGCACCGTCTAACGTGTATTTTGCGGCCTCATCGGCATTCAGCGGCAACCATCCTCTGGTATCGGCGGGAATCGTAAGGTGCCACTGTGCTGTCGAACCCTTCACCGTCCAGTCGGAATGAATCGGACCATAGGTCGAGTCGTAATCCAAGGCGATGCTGCCCAGCCGCGCGTCGAAGACGGGATGCAGCACGATGGTGTGAAAGCCGGCGTCCACGGGCGATGTGTCGATGCCGGCCGCATAGCGGTCGATCCAGTCGGCCACGGCACCGTAGGCATAGTGGTTGTACGAATTCATGCTGGGGTCGGCGCGCATCTGGTCGCCGTTCCAGCGCTCCCACATCGTCGTCGCGCCGTGCGTGACCATGTAACCCCACGAAGGGTACTGAGTATTGAGCAGGAGCGTGTAGGCGAGCTTTGTGTATCCGGCCTTGGTCAGCTCTTCAAGCAGATAAGGCGTGCCGAGAAATCCAGTGCCGAGCAGATCATGATTGGCTTCGATCTTGTCGACGAGCCGCTTCGCTGCCGCCGCGCGCAGTTCCTGCGGCAGCAGGTTCATGTGCAGCGCCAGCACGTAGCCGGTTTGCGTATCGCCGCCCTGGCTCTTCGCGTTGGGATTGTTGATCTGGCCGAAGACGGAGGCGCTGTTGTCTGCGCCGGCCACAAATCCATCGCTGCGCACGAACTGCTTCTCGAAGGCGGAGCGAATCTTCTCGAAGAGGGCAGCGTACTTCTGTGCGTCTTCGGCGCGGCCGGTCGCTTGAGCCATCTGCCGCATCAGCGTCACGTCGTAAGCCCAGTAAGCTGTTGCAATCAGCACGTAGTCTGTTTTACCCTCCGGCGAAAGCCAATCGCCGAATGAGATGCCCGCATCCTTCTTCCAAAGCCCATCGGGGTTTGCCGCTTCAATCGCATCGAGATACTTCTGCATCGCGGCCCAGTTCTGCTCGATGATACTGGTGTCGCCCGTCTGCAGCCACGATGTCCAGGGAATGACGACACCCGCATCGCTCCAACCGGCGCCCGATCCGGCATGCGGCGTGAGCACGCCCGGCGCGTAGATGCCGTAATACGGCGTGTTGAATTGCGTCCCGCGCATATCGGCGGCGAACTTGCGCGAGAAGGGAGCAAGGGCCATGTTGTACGACGCAGCGCGCCAGAACACTTGCGCGTCGGCCATCCAGCCGAGGCGCTCGTCGCGCTGCGGGCAGTCTGTGGGCAGGCCCACGAAGTTCGAGCGCTGGCCCCATTGAATGTTGCTCCACAATTGGTTGATCATCGCGCTGCCGGTGGTGAGCTTCGCTGTGAACGGCGCCTCGGTATGGAAGGCGAGGGCCGTTACATCCTCTTTAGGTGGCGCGGCTGGCGGGCCGGTGATCTCCATGTAGCGGAAGCCGTGAAAGGTAAACTGTGGCGTAAACTCCTCCACGCCTTTGCCGTTCAGCGTGAAGGAATCGGTAGCCTTCGCGGTGCGCAGATTGTTTGTGTAAAGCGTCCCGTCCGCATTCAAAACCTCCGCGAATCGCATGCGCACCGTTGTGCCCACGGGGCCATGCAATCGAATCCGCTCCACGCCGGAGAGATTCTGGCCAAAGTCGTACACGTAGACGCCGGGCTCTGGCTCGTTGAGCGTCTTCGCGGCCAATTCTCGCTCGACGCGGATGGGCTGAAAGTCCTGCGCTTCAATCTCCACCGGCTGCACATCGATCGTCTCCACAGCTTTCCACGCACGGCCATCGAAGCTGGCAGTGTTCCAACCGAGCTGCTCGCGCCGCCCATCCTGGCTCTCGCCGTCGTAGATTTCAGCATGCAGAATGTACGAAGGACTCGCCTGCCAGCTCGAGTCCGTGTTCACCCACTCCACGCTGCCGTCAGTGTGCTCGATACGCAGTTGCACGCGCAGCGCTGGTGGCGTCGCGCCATAGTTATTTGGTTGCTGAATCCATTCGAGCGGTGTCGAGTACCAGCCGGGAGCGAGCAGTGCTCCGAGAGCGTTATTGGATTGCGCAATCTGCGCCGTTACATCGTATGTCTGGTAGACCACGCGCTGCCGGAAGTCAGTCCATCCGGGTGCCAGCACCTGCTCACCCACACGCTTGCCGTTCAGAAACAGCTCATACGCTCCAAGCGCCGTTGCGTAAATCCGCGCAGATTTCACCGGCGCGCTTACGGCAAAGGTGCGGCGCAGAGCCTTCACCGAGTCGGCGATCCACGGATGGCCCAGAGGATCGGTCGTGTCCGGGGAGTCCACGCGCAAAATGGCATTCTTCCACGCAGAATCATTGAAATTCCTGGTTTGCCAGCCTTCCGGCGGGTGAACTGCAGTCTTCCACCCCGGCCCACTCCCGAAGCTCGCCCAGCTGCCATCTGCATACTCAACGACGACTGTAGCGATCATCGGCGGCTGCTCGTCATGCACCATGCCGCTGGGATTAGCGACGTAGTGAACGCTCTCGATCGCGATAGTATTCGCGCCTTGTGCGACTTTTTCTGTCATCTCGGCGCGGACAAATTTCCTCCAGGGCATCTGCTTCCACGGCGGCAGCGGATCTGCTCTGAGCACTTGCGCGCCGTTGATCCAGGCAGAGACCGTGTCCTGCCCCGTGGCGTAGAGCGCGGCAAAGCGCACCGGCTTGTCGAGCGTGATGGCCGTGCGGTAGGCGTAGCGCTGCTCGGTTCCTTTTTCTGCGGCCAGCGCGTTTGAGTCGGGGTTGGCAATCCACGCGGCCGGCGCATGGCGCTCGGCGGACTCCTCCGGCGTCTCATAGCCGATCCATGCTGCGCGCCACGCAGCCTGCGTCATCAGGCCCGTCTCCCACCAGCCCGTCTCGCCGTTCGGATATGGATTGCCGTCGGCGTTCCACAGCTTTACGCGCCAGAAGTAACGGGTGCTCGGCGTGAGGGCCGGGCCGCGATATTGGACGTTGATCGATTCGCCCGAGTCGGTCTTGCCGCTGTCCCAGATGTCCGGCTTATCCTGATCCAACAGCGACGGCTGCGAGGCGACGAGCAGCTCATAGGCCGATTGTCTTGCACCGCGCGCTGGATCGTTCAATTGCCACGAGAAGCGTGGAGAGGGATCGTCAATGCCCAGCGCATTGGGCAGATTGTCCACACGCAGGGCCACCGGTCCCAGGGGCGCTGTAACTTCCTGCGCCGCAACCGGCAACAGAGCGCTCCACAGCAGGGCCCACACCAAGCGCCGCCACATTGTCATCTGCATCGGCCAACCCACTTCAAGAGAATCCGGTTCGTCGACACTGCCAGACGCCGGCTGAACATCCAGTTTCCTCAAATGAAAACATTTCCGGGCGGAACCACCTTATGCAACACGCTGGGGGGTTGTCAATCTCAATCCAAACCGGACGCGCGTTGGTCTTCCACATACGCCTGCAATGTCCTGTACCTTACACTCACTTCATGGATTTTCCGCTGTACGTGGCGACCACCAGCCTCGGCAAGCTGCGCGACTTCCGCGCCGCCGCCCAAGCGCACGGGCTGGAGATCGAGCCGTTGCCGAACCTCGAAGAAATCGCCGCACCCGAAGAGGATGGCGAGACCTTTGAGGCCAATGCGACGCACAAGGCCATGTACTATTCCCGGTTTGATCGCAGAGTGCTGGTGATGGCCGACGACTCCGGCTTGGAAGTGGACGCACTCGGAGGCGCACCCGGTGTTCGCTCTGCGCGGTTTGCCGCCGACTCGGGCCTGGTCGATTCTCCAGACGCGAATGACAACACTGATGTTTGGAACAACATGGTGCTGCTGCAAAAGATGGCTGACGTTCCCTTCGCACGGCGCATGGCGCGGTACCGGTGTGTGCTGGCCGTTGCCCGGGACGGCGTACTGCTGCACACGGCAGAGGGCTCGGTTGACGGTATGATCCTTGACGCTCCGCGCGGCACAGGCGGATTCGGCTACGATCCGTTGTTCTACCTGCCCGATCTGCGGCGCACTATGGCGGAGATCGATTTGGTGACCAAGCTTTCGATCAGCCACCGCGGGCGCGCCCTCGCCGCCCTGTTGCCGATGCTGCCGGATTGAGGCAAGCTCGCACTTCGCGTGAAACGCGATCATCATTCGAGCATTGCCGTGCGAGCTCGCCGCGGCAGGATCACGTTGCGGGAAGACGCCTTGACGCAGGCCGGATGCGCCTCGAATAATGAAATGAAAGCAGCGCAAGCACTTGCCGCACTTTAATCTAGCACCGCTTCGGCCTGCAGTTTTTCAGGAGCGAAATTTTTCATGGCAACAGCTCATTCTTCCGCCGCGCCCACTGTGCATCGCGGCGTTCAGCCGCTGCGAGCCGGCCAGGGTACCAGCTTCATCTGGCGCAAGTTGCACTCGCTGCTCGGCGTCATTCCCATCGGCGCTTTCCTGATCGAACATCTGCTCTCGAACTTCGAAGCCCTGAAGGGCCCCGCGGCCTATGCAGCACAGGTGAAGTTCCTGAATAGCTTGCCGCTGGTGCGCGTGCTGGAGTGGGTTTTCATCTTTCTGCCGCTGCTGTATCACGGCGTCTACGGCGTCTACATCTGGATTCGCGGTAAGGCGAATGTGGTGTATTACCCCTGGTCGGGCAACTGGATGTACGTGGCGCAGCGCTATACCGGCCTGATCGCGTTTGCCTACATCGCCTATCACGTTGCAACGCAGCGCTTCCTGGGCGTAAGCCTGCCCGAGAATCCTGGCGCCGCGTTTCACAAAGTACAGGCCGAACTGGCGAATCCATTGATTCTCGCCATTTACGTGATCGCGATGATCGCCGTCTGCTGGCACTTTGCTTACGGCATCTGGCTGTTTGCAGCCAAGTGGGGCATCACGCCGGGCGAAAAAGCGCGCAAGCGCTTCGGCTGGGTCTGCCTCGCTGGCGGCGTGGCGCTCTGCGTCATGGGACTGGCCAGCATCTGGGCTTTTGTCGGCCCCAAGTATCAGAACACTCCGGACAACGTGCCGCCCGCCGTCTCGCAGTTGCAGGCGCCGGCGGCCGCGCCGTTTGTGCTCAGTTCCGCGCCCTCACCGTCGATTTTGCTCTGAAAGGAGGCCTATGGCAGTCGAAGAGAAATCTGCGCCTCGCATGGATTGGAAGACCTTCCAGGAGATCGTTCCTGAAATGGCGACCGGCATGGCAGCCGTCACTCACGCCATCCGGAAGTCGGGTATCGAAACGGACCTGATCGAGATGGTCAAGGTTCGCGTCTCGCAGATCAACGGTTGCGCCTTCTGCGTGCAATATCACCTCAACGACGCGCGCAAAGCCGGCGCGGCGGCACCGAAACTCGATCTGCTGGCCGTGTGGCGAGAAGCGGGCATTTTTTCTGCGCGCGAATGCGCAGCGCTCGAATGGGCCGAGCGCGTCACGCTCGAGGCGCAGCAGCACATCGATGACGAGGCGTTTGCCCAGGTATCCGCGCATTTTTCTGAGCGCGAGGTAGCTTTGCTCACCACGGCCATTGGCCAGATCAATTTTTGGAACCGGATTGCGGCGCCGTTTCGCTTTACACCGCCGATCCCGGCTTCCGTTTAGTACGCGAAAGGATTCCATCAAAAAATGGCAGTACCCAGGATCATCGTGGTTGGCGGAGGGCTCGCGGGGCTGGCCGCGGTCATCAAGATTGCCGAAGCCGGTGGGCAGGTGGACCTGTTCTCCATCGTCCCCGTGAAGCGTTCGCACTCGGTCTGCGCGCAGGGCGGCATCAACGCCGCCAAGAACCTCAAGGGCGAGGGCGATACCGTCGCGCAGCACTTTGACGACACGATCTATGGCGGCGACTTTCTCGCTAACCAGACGCCCGTGAAGGCCATGTGCGAGGCCGCGCCGGGCATCATCGATCTTCTCGACCGCATGGGCGTGCCCTTCAACCGCACGCCCGAAGGTCTGCTCGACTTCCGCCGCTTCGGCGGCACGCTCTATCACCGCACCGCTTTTGCAGGCGCCACAACGGGCCAGCAACTGCTCTACGCGCTCGACGAGCAAGTACGCCGCTACGAGTCCGAAGGCAAGGTAAAGAAGTACGAGGGCTGGGAGTTCCTCTCCGCCATCATCGACTCGAAGGGCGTAGCGCGCGGCATCACCGCGATGAACCTGCGCTCCATGGATCTGCAGGCCTTTCCGGCCGGAGCCGTCATTCTTGCGACCGGCGGCATCGGCGCGATCTTCGGCAAGAGCACCAATTCCGTAGTCTGCACTGGCTCGGCGCAGTCGGCGATTTTTCAGCAGGGCGCGTACTACGCCAACGGCGAATTCATCCAGGTGCATCCCACGTCGATTCCCGGCGAAGACAAGCTGCGCCTCATGTCGGAGTCGGCGCGCGGCGAAGGCGGCCGCGTATGGGTGCCGCGCACTGCGGGTGACAAGCGGCCGTGGAAACAGATTCCCGAGTCGGAGCGTTTCTACTTCCTCGAAGAGTGGTATCCGAAGTACGGCAATCTCGTTCCGCGCGATGTGGCCACGCGCGCCATTCACAAGGTTGTGTACGAGCTGGGCCTCGGCATTGACGGCCAGCCGATGGTCTATCTCGACCTTACGCACATCGACCGCGAGACGCTGAACCGCAAGCTCGAAGGCATTCTCGAGATCTACGAGAAGTTCGTCGGCGACGACCCGCGCGAAGTGCCGATGAAGATCTTCCCCGGCATGCACTACACAATGGGAGGCCTGTGGGTGGACTTCAACCAGATGACGAACGTTCCCGGCATCTTTGCCGCCGGCGAGTGCGAGTACCAGTACCACGGCGCTAACCGCCTGGGCGCGAACTCACTGGTGAGCTGCATTCACGGCGGATTCGTCTCCGGACCCAATGCGCTGCGCTATGTAAAGAATCTCGCAGCCGAAGAGGGCGACGGCGGCGCAGCGGAAGAGCTGCAGAGGCAGACCGAGATCAACGGAAAACTACTCAAGAATGAGGGCGGGGAAAACCCCTTCCGGTTGTGGCGCGAGCTGGGCCAGACGATGACGGAGCACGCGACCGTGATCCGCTACAACAAGGGATTGAAAGAGGCCGACGACAAGATTCTCGAGCTGCTCGATCGCTACAAGAAGGTGAACCTGAGTGACCGCAGCCAGTGGGCCAACACCAGTTTCGCCTTTGCACGCCAGCTCTACAACATGCTGGAGCTTTCGCGCACCGTTACGCTCG
>JASHVE010000561.1 GCA_030039675.1 Acidobacteriaceae bacterium
CGCATTCTTGTCACGCTGCTGTCTGCGCTCCAGAAATACGACCTCAAGCGCGGCATCGCCTCACTTTGCATCGGCGGCGGCGAAGCGACAGCGGTTGCGATCGAGCGCGTGGAGTAGGACAGCACCTTGTTCGCACCGCAAGGCCATTCGACCGCTCCGTTACACCCGCTTCGTCGCGCAATCCCTTGAGACTGCTGTTCGCTCGCCAAATCCCGATTCATACTTCCAAGCTTTTCCGTGTCACCGCTTCCACAACGTGTGTGCACTGACACGCCTGCCTGTTTCGACTCGAACAGTAACCCCTTTACTTTCAGCAGGGTGCCGTTGGCGCGCGGCTTGCAATTCTCCTCAGCGCAGGCAGTTGTGAATCGGGGGATGCGATGACAGCTTTCAAGCAAAACACGTTGGCGATGGCAGTGATAGCGGCAGTTTTCGCGGCACACACAGCGGCGCAGAGCGCCGGGAACGCTCCGGCAGCCAAGACCCACCAAACGGTAATCGTGGTCAGCCTGGAGGACCACAAGCTGGCTCTGGTGAAAGACGGCAAGGTGCAAAAGATTTATCCGGTCGCAGTCGGCAAACCCTCAACGCCAAGCCCCGTAGGCACCTTCACCATCGAGCGGCGCGTGATGAACCCCACGTATTCGCACGACGGCCGCACCGTTGCGCCTGGGCCGAACAACCCCGTCGGCACGCGCTGGATGGGGCTGAGCGTTCACGGCTACGGCATTCACGGAACGAATGTGCCCAGTTCCATTGGCAAGGCTGCCTCGCATGGTTGCATCCGCATGGCCAAAGCGGATCTCGAAGAGCTTTATCCGCAGGTGGCGGTGGGCGACACGGTAGAGCTGATCGGCGCGCGCAACCAGGAGACGGCGCAGTTGTTTGGCGGCGCAACGCAGCCGGACGCAACAACCCAGTTGGCCAGAGCTGTTCCAGCGGCCACGCCGGCGACGCGTCCCACGACTGACACGAATGGCGCTGCAACCGTGTTGACGAAGACCGGATCGGCGCTTGCCTCCAGTGTGGTCGCAGCAGGCGCGCTGTAAGGGAGGATGGCAATGAATCTGCTTTCCGATGCATTGGGTGGTGTGGGAGCGGTTCTTCTGCCCATCGCGGCAGGACTGCTCTTTGAAGAGTTGACCTTGGGAGGACTGGTCCGGCTGCTGCTGGCTCCACGGCCGGAGACCGGGGAACGAAAAGAGCACAACAACCCGAACGGAGGCAGAAAATGCTCGCGCTGAAACTGTTATTGAACCTTGCAGGTGTGCTGTTGCTCGCCTGTGCGGCAGGAATTCCGCTCTATGGCCTTTGGCTGCGCATCAGGATCGCACGCAAAAAAGCCGGTAGTGAATTGACTGAACGCGAAAGCCTCATCGAGCCCGCTGAGATCGCATGGCGCAGCTCGGTTGCGCTGGCGATTACAGCATGCGTACCCCTGCTCATCGCAGCCAGCATCGTCGTGGTGCCTAGCGGCATGGGCGGCGTGCGCGTCAGCCAGATCAGCGGCACGCTGCCGGGCACGCTGTATCCGGGCGTACATTTCATTACGCCGCTGGTTGACAGCGTGCAAACATTCGACCTGCGCGATCACCTCTTTACTGCGGGAATTCTTGAAGAGGGTGGCAAGAAAGCAGCGCAAAACACCGGCCTCAACGTGCAGTCGCGTGAAGGCCTCAACATCGGCCTCGGGATCACTGTGCGCTACCGGCTCGATCCCAACAAGCTGGCCAGCGTGCAGGCGCATCTGCCGCAGCCGGCAGATAAACAGTTAGTGCCACCAGTGGTTGCCAGCGCGTGGCGCGACCTGGCGCCCGAGTATACCGTGCGCGAGATCTTCTCCACCAGGCGCGATGAAGTCCGCCAACGCGCTGCGGGCATCATTACCCGCAAGCTCGCATCCGATGGCATCGTGGTGGAAGAGGTGATGCTCTCCGACATTCAGCTTCCCGCCGAATACGCGCAGGGGCTCGAAGGCCTTCTGCTCAAGGAACAGCAGGACGACCAGATGAGCGTCGACACCGAAATTCAGCAAAAGCAGGTAAAGATCGCCGAACTGCAGGCCGCGGCCGAGGCTGCACAGAAGGTGAAGGAGGCCGAAGGCGATGCGCAGTCGAAGGTGGTCGAAGCGAAAGGTGAAGCCGATGCGATGCAGTACACGCTGCCGCTTAAGGAAAAGCAGATTGAGCAGAGCAAGCTGGAAGCCGAGGCGCGCAAAGAAGCGACTATTGAGAACGCAGACGCTGAGGCGCAGGCCAAGGTGATCGACAGTAAAGCCGAGCTCGAACGCCGCAACCTGCTTGCCGACGCAGAGGCCAACCGCATCAAGGTGGTGGCTGCGGCAGACGCGCAACGCATGACCAGCGAAGCAGAGCTGTTGAACAAGTCGCCCCTGCTCATCAACAAGATCGTGGCCGAGCGGCTCTCGGATAAGATTCAGGTGGTGATGGTGCCATCGGACGGAAAATTCTTTTTCGCCAGTGATGTCTTCAAAAGCGCTGCTTCAAACCCGATCATCAAGCAGGAGATGGAGAGCGAGCAGCAAGCAGCCCCCGCGCCCGGCGGGCAACAATAAGAATCGGTGATAGAGGGATGCGGATTCATTGCAGCCCTCTATCACAAACCTATGAAGCCTCAAACGGTATAATCCGCGCAAACGAGAAATATCCAAAGAGATGAAAACCATGAAGTGGTTTGGCCTAATTGCGGCTCTGTGCGGATGGCTGAGCCTTGCAGCAAATGCCGCGCCGGCACAGAGCCCATGGGAACAGCCGGCCGCGTTGCTTGCTGAGCAGATTGCCGGCATCCTCGGCCCTGGGCCGGCGCGGCTTACCCTGCGCAACCTCTCGTCGATTCCTGCAACTGAGATACCGACCATCCGGCGTCTTCTCGAACAGGATCTGAAGATGCATGGCGTCACGGCCGCGGGCGACGAAAGCGCCAACGCCATTCGCGTAACCTTGAGTGAAAATGCGCAGCGACGGCTGTGGGTCGCTGAAGTGGTGGAAGGTGACCAGACGCAGGTAGCGATGGTCGAGCTAGCACCAGATCAGCCCGTACCTGCGCCCGCAACAGCCGGATTGCTGCTGCGTAAAGACGCCGTCATCACTGCGCATGCACCGGTCCTTTCCGCTCTTGAAATAGCCGACACATTGGTCGTGCTTGAGCCGGACCAGATTGTGCTGTTTTCGCGCGCCGCCAATGGGTGGCAGCAACTGAAGCGCGTGAGCGTGGCCAGTGCAGGCCCGCGCGCGCGCGACCCACGCGGCATTCTGGTGGCATCGCAGGACAGCGCGAGCTTTGAAGCGCGGCTTCCCGGCATGAGGTGCACAGGCAGCCTCCTTTCTGCCGGCTCAACGGGGGATTGGACCGTATCCTGCGGCGCCAGCGACGATCCCTGGACGATTATTTCGCGCAATATCGTGATGTCGCCGCCCGCGCTGACAAATGCTTCTGCGCTTGCCGTGAATGGCCCTCCCGTTCTCAGGGCCTTTTATAACGCTACGCGCAATTACTTCACCGGCGTCGTTTCGCCGAGCCTCGATGTCGAACTGCCCGCCTTTTATTCGGCAGCCCTGCTTCCCCGCGCCGCCGGCAATTCTGCACTGCTGATTGCCGGCATCGATGGCAAAGTGCAGCTTGCAGAGAATGGCGCAGTGAGCCCGGTGGCCGGTACACGCGATTGGGGAAGCGACCTTGGCGTGATTCGCTCCGGCTGCGGGTCGGGCGCGCAGATCATTACATCCAGCTCAGGCGAAGCGGCCAGCGATAGTCTGCGTGCGTATGAAGCGCCTGCGCTCGAGGCCGTACCGGTAAGCGCGCCGCTCGCCATGCAGGGAACGGTGATGGCGATCTGGCTCGCTCCGGACACGAAGAGCATTTACGCCGCCGTACGCACGGCGCGAAACCAATACGAGGTGGACCGTGTTTCGGCGCTTTGCAATTAGTCTACTCGCGACCGCGCTGGCGCTACCCGCCATCGCTCGCACGCGGCCGCACTATGGCGGTGTGTTGCATGTGGAGATCGAAGGCGATCCGTGGAATGGTCCTGATGGCCTGGCACGACAGCTCGTCCTCGATGGGCTCACGCGTCTTGACACTGATGGCACAGTGCAGCCGGCGCTCGCCATCGAGTGGCAGCCAGACGATGCCGCGCACCGGTGGCAGTTCCGCCTGCGTTCGGGCGTGCAATTCCACGATGGATCGCCTCTCACCGCTACCGCGATCGTGCAGTCGTTGAATCTCTCCTGCAATGCAAACTGTCCATGGACGGCCGTACATG
>JASHVE010000562.1 GCA_030039675.1 Acidobacteriaceae bacterium
TTGTAGTCCGTAGAGAAATCGCTCAATGCGCCATCGGCGGTCCACAGGCTGCCAAGCGTGTGGACTGGCGCGGGAGCATCCTGCTCCTGAATGCGGGCAAGATACTCAGAGCGCAGTTGTGCCGGACTGTTCTTTTTCGAGGGCTTTGCTTCGGCAGCAATAGCGCACAGCGTGAATCCGGCGCATAGAACAATAACGGCAAGCCGCTTGGAGGGAATCGGGGTCACAGCCGTCCCTCCAGAACTCCGCTTTGCGCGACCCGCGCGATGAAAATCTGGCGGCGATCGCGGTCTGTAGCACGCACAATCTGCCCTACCGCTCCGTTGTCAAGACAAATCACCCCCAGACTGACGTGGACGTGAGCGCCATCCAGCAGAAGGATCGCGGGCGATCCCGCTCGCACAACAATTGGAGCGGGCTTGGCCTGAGAGCTGGTGGACAGTAAACGCGATGACGTTGAGGGAACTTCATCGCTTTCGCCTGCATTCAATCGGATCGACACAACAAAGGGTAGGCACTGTGCCGCATCTGCGCATTCTATGCGGGCAATTGCGCGCTCGGGGCCTGTGCGGTCGATCGACTTCACCGTCAGCCGGGGAGCGGCGACATTCGCGACAACTCCGGTGAGCAGAACAACCTGGTCCGGCGAAATTTGCATTCCCTGGTTGTTGACCGCAGCAGCCACCTGCTCTGCCGTGATGGCATAGTGCGCCGGGTTAGCCACGGCAGGCAAAGCCGCGGCGATGCTAACAACCAGGAAAAGAATCAACCTGCATTGCTTCATCACGCAAAGTCCTTATTGGGCCAGCTGATTCAACTGCTGCAGCATCTCGTCCGCGGCTTTAATCACGCGCGAGTTCGATTCGTACCCACGCTGAGCAAGAATCATGTTCACGAATTCGTCCACCACGTTGACGTTCGACTGTTCGAGCATCCCCTGCTGAATCGTGCCCAGGCCATCGGCTCCGCCCGCCGCGCCCACAACCGGATTTCCAGACGCCGTCGTGGCCAGGTAAGTGTTGTTGCCAATGCTGTTCAGGCCGCCGGGGTTCGCAAACATTGCAAGCTGGATTACGCCAACCTGCTGCGTCTGAGTTTGTCCGGGCAATGTGACGCTCACTGTACCGTCGCTGCCGATGGTGATGTTGGTGGCCGCGGCAGGAATATTGATGGGCGGCTGCAGTGCATCGCCGTTGGCCGTAACCAGATTGCCCTGCTGGTCTGTCTGAAAAGAGCCGGCACGCGTGTAGCCGGTCTGCCCGTTGGGCAACAGAATCTGAAAGAAGCCGAGACCCTCGATGGCCATGTCGAGCGGATTGCCAGTCGAAGTCAGATCGCCCTGCGTCTGGACGATCTCGGTGTTGCCAGGCATCGTGCCCAGACCGATTTGCAGACCGGACGCGACTGTGGTCTGCTGGGTAGCCGCAGCGCCCGGCATCACAGTGTTCTGGTAAAGAAGATCAGAGAACTGCACGCGGCGCGACTGGAATCCAGCAGTGCTCGAGTTCGCGAGGTTATTCGCGATGTTGTCCAGATTGAGCTGTTGAGCAGTCATGCCACTCGCAGCGGTGTAGAGGGCGTGAAACATCCTGAATCTCCTTTAGCCGACCTTCGGCAGATCCTGTGTTGCTGTTTTATCAATCTCTGAATTGAACATCGAGAGCGCGCGTTGCATCATCTCAGCCGAGCGCTGCGCTGTTACAAGCTCCACCATGCCGGTGATCGGATTCACGTTGGAGCTTTCCAGCATGCCCTGCCGCACGTCTGATCCTGTTGCCGGCTGCGCTGTCTTGGCCGGCGCGGAATAGTAGGTGCCGCCTACGCTGGTCAGCTGTGTGTTTGGCGGAAACTCCACAACCCGGAGTTTGCCCGTCACAGCGCCATTCGAGGAGATAGTTCCATCGGCACTGATAGAGACAGGGCCGGGCAGCATGGTGATCACACCCTTGTCGCCCATCACCGCATCGCCCGTAGACGTGACCAACTGCCCTTTTGCAGAGACCTGAAAGCTGCCGTTGCGCGTATACATCGGGCCATTCGCCGTTTGAACGACGAAGTAGCCGGGACCTTGAATCGCGACATCCAGGTCATTGCCCGTTTTCTGAAGCGCACCCTGGCTGAGGTCGAGGGCCGTGCCGCTCAGGACTCCATAATTATTGATGGCTGCATTCAGGGGGGTAGCAGTCGCGTTGCCGGCGTCCGCAAGAACCGAGCTGAAGATATTCTTCTGCGCGCGATAGCCCACGGTGCTGGCGTTGGCCAGATTGTTGGCAATCGTATCCAGCTCCTGCGTGCGAGACACAAGAGCGGTGCACGCCGAATAGTATCCACTGTCCATGGGGCCTCTTCGCCCTATGGGTATGCACGGCGCGTGCCATCCTGATGGGCAAACTTTGCCCGAAAAGTGTTCAAAATAGGTCGAAAGAGCCGCGGAATCTGAACTCGCATGAGGGAATGATGAGAACCGGGCTCATCGGATTGCCACGGATTTTAAAGGAGCCGACTGCTCCTCATCGGAACGCAATCTGAAGGGTCAGATTCGTCGGTTCATTGTGTCGTCCTCAGGCGCTGGTTTCCGCTTCCTTTGGAGGTGTCTCTGTGGCTAGACGACAGAGCGTACAACTCCGCGACCGAGCGGGCAGCGCGCCCAGGATGCTTTCGTGATCCGATGGGCTACACCGAGGAACTCTGACCAATGGGGCTTATAGCCCGGCATCAGGGCTTCGCAGAAGAAATCCTGCAGATATCGGGGAAAACGCCATTGTTCGGCTAGTTTCAGGGCGGAGAGCCCATGGTTGCCGGGAGCCTCGTTCCACTGCCATCCAAGAACGCCAGGCAAGGCGCCGATTGCATGGAGCAGTCCGGCTAGATACGCCTGATCAGGGTTAATGGATCCCGGCGTCTCTTCTGCGAGCAGTCTGCAATGTTTCGCAATGTCACGGGAATGCGTCCAGATTTCGAAATCGGCGCGTTGTTGAGCCCCGCGAGTGAAGGCTCCACTTGCCGCCGCGTTAAAACAGGCCGTCAGGCCCAGATCGGAGATGCAATCTGCGATGCGTACCGGGCAGTCCTCG
>JASHVE010000563.1 GCA_030039675.1 Acidobacteriaceae bacterium
TCTTACCGGCCACACGCTCAAAGACGCCGACTACACCATCGACTTCCATCGCGGAACGCTCCTGACCCAGGAAGAAGCCGCCGGTCATGAAAAGGAGATCACTGCCCTGCGCCGCAATGCCGTGGTGGTGGACGCAGCGCCGGCCGCGGTTCTGGCCGCTATGAAGGACATGAGCATATGAGCGAGCCGCAATGCTGCGCTCTTCGCCTGCGTCTGCCGGCGACCTCCGCAAACCTCGGATCGGGATTCGACGCTGTTGCCGTAGCCCTCGATTTCTTTCTTAAGATTGAGGCCTCGCCCGCGCAGCAGTTTTCCATTGCGGCTACGGGCCGCGACGCCGCGCGCTGCATGCGCCTTCAAGACAATCTCATTCTCGAGGCATATAAGCGGCTCCTCATAGAGCACAACCGGCCTGTCGTGCCCCTGTCCATCCAGATGGCGAATGGCATCCCTCTTGGTATGGGGTGCGGCTCATCGGCTGCGGGACGGCTCGCCGCCATCGCGCTGGCCAATCACTTCGGCCAGCTTGGCTGGCAGACGGATCGCATCCTCGAAGAGGCCTACCTGCTCGAAGGCCACCCCGACAATGTCGCCGCCTGCTGGCTGGGCGGGTTCGCCGCGACGGCCTGCGAAGGCCGAAAGGTGCGCGTTGCGCAGGTCATTCCGCCCGCCGAATGGCGCGCCATCGTTGCACTTCCCGCCGAACCACTGCCCACCAGTAAGGCCCGTTCCGTGCTGCCAGCCAGCTATCCGTTGGCCGATGTGGTGGCGAACCTGCAATCGCTCTCGCTGCTTACCCTCGCCTTCGCTCAGGCCCGTACGGACCTGCTTGCCGCAGCCATGGGTGACCGCATTCACCAGCCCTACCGGGCCCCTATCTGCCCGCTCCTGCCGCTCCTGTTGCCGCTAGTGGGCGGTCACGGGATTCTTGGCGCCGCTCTGAGCGGTGCCGGACCCTCCATGCTGGTGATAGTGGATAGCGAGGCAAATCTGCCCGAGGCTGAGGCTGCCGTGCGCGGAGCGCTGCGCCGGCCGGGAGAAGCCGAGCTTGTGCTCTGCCGATTTCAGCCTGCCGGGGCGAGTGAGCTCTAATGTAGAAACCGAACCGCCGTTTCCCCGAGGTTAATCAGTCGGTAATTTTCTTTGATCTCACTAATATCTTTCTGGATAATCACCATTTATTAGTTACCCCCCGATTACTGAAGTTTGCTTGCTATTCATCCCGGGAACACATACAGTCGCATCCGTGAGCAGTTCTGGGGGAGGGCTGCTCTAGCGCCCGTGATCCGCTCTGGATCCGGGCGCTTCTATTTGCAGCAACACAAGTTAGCAGCCGGGCCTGGCGGCATCTGCGACTTTGCTGAATAGGTTCGCATCCAATGAAAGTGAATTTGGAAGTGCGTTTCCTGTACACTATTAGCGCGTGCAGGGACCGCAAGGAGGAACATGGCTGGTCTGGGAGTTCTGGAAGTAAACGATGCGAATTTTGAGCAGGAAGTGCTGCACAGCGAATTGCCGGTGATGGTGGATTTCTGGGCGGTTTGGTGCGGCCCCTGTAAGGCAATTGCGCCGATCGTTGACAGTGTGGCTTCGACCTACGCGGGCAAGTTGAAGGTCGCTAAGGTCAACGTGGATGAGAACGGTGCTACGCCGTCGCGCTATGGCATTCGCGGCATCCCGGCGCTGTTGTTCTTCAAGGGCGGCAAGGTGGCCGACCAGATCGTCGGATATGTGCCGCAGAGCGTGATCGAGGAGAAGGTCCAGCGTCTGGTTTCCCTCAGCAGCGTCACCGCCTAAGCTGAATAAGCGCAATTGAAGAAGCCCGGCCATGGCGCCGGGCTTTCTTATGTATTTCTGCGATTGTTTCCTTCGCGGTGGAGCTTCAGGCCCGTCCCCGGAACTGCACTATGCGCCGCCGTTCACGCTTGGAAGGCCTTCGATCCGGCAGTGGCATCATCTGCTGCATCACCTTTCGCTCTTCGGCGAGCCTCATCCGTGCCTCCCTGCTTGCCTCTGATTCCTTGTAGAGCGTCTGCGCAACGGCCGCAGGACCGCGCACTTCGCTTACCGCCAGCACTTCAACTTCGAAGACTCCGCCCTCATTTTCTATGCGAAGACGGTCGCCGGGACGCACGTCGCGTGCTGGCTTTGACCGGACTCCGCTGGATTGGATCCTGCCCAGCTCGCAGGCCCTCGAAGCAAATGCCCGCGTCTTGAAAAAGCGCGCCGCCCACAGCCATTTATCCATGCGTACAGAGTTCGGCGGGGAAGTCATCTGGAAAATCTCGAACTCAATTATAGGAGACCTGCACGCGCTCTTTGCACGAGGAAGTCTTCACGCAAAAGTCATAGGCATTACGCCTTGCGGTCGATCTTCCAGATGTATAGATACTCCGCATCGCTCGATGTAGCCACTTCTATGTCGTGCTGCCGCGTAGCGCGGTTCAATGCCGACCGGATGTTTTCCTTCGAATCGGGCAGTGCTGCCAGGGGCACCTTCAATGCGGTTCCTTGTTGGAGCTGCTCGATGTCGCTCAGCAACTGGCTGACAATCTGCTTGTGCTTGCCCTCCCGCCCCTTGGGCACATCAGCCTGGCGAATCGACTGAAAGTTCATTGCGGGAGTTTCAGCTTTCTCCGCCACAGCGGGCCTCCTCGTCCGTCACGCTATCCAGGGTAGTTTCACTAACGTATCCCTAATCTTGCATAAAAGTAACGTATAATAAAAGCATATTAACCCTGCAAAGAATGCGCAACTTTATATCTATTCTGACGCTGCTCTGCAACCAGGTTTTTCAAAACCTTTCGCGCCGTAGAAGCCGCGGAATTGAAAAATCTTCATCCGTACCAGCAAAGATCCCACTCGTAACGCCGAATCCCTGCTACCGTGCCATGAGAGGTGCATTTTGGATATGAACGGTAAGCGTACTTCCCCCGTCGTTCCCCTCGATCAGGTGCCACCCGCGGACACCAGCGCATATCGTCCCGTGGTATTGGTCGTCGATGACGAATCCGCGATTGCCGATACTCTCACTGAGATCCTCTCCCGCAGCGGCTATGCTGCCATGGCTGCCTACGATGGAAACGATGCTCTTGAGAGCGCCCTGTTGACCCCTCCTGAGTTGCTGATTACGGATGTTGTTTTGCCCGGTATGAGTGGCATTGAACTGGCCATCACTGTGCGGCGCATCTTTCCTGACTGCAAGATTCTGCTGTTTTCCGGTCAGGCCTCGACAGCCGATCTCCTGGCTTCCGCGCGGCGGGAAGGCCATCACTTCACTTTGCTGAGCAAACCCGTTCATCCCAGAGATCTGCTGGCCTGCGTCTCCGACACGCTGAAACAGCGCGGCGCACAAGTTGGCGCCGCAAGCTGACAGCTTCGCCACGCCGCCCGCAACGGCGATGGCTACATTTCCAAGGTGATCGACGTGATGAAGACCACGCGTAATGGGCCACAACAAAGCACGAAAGGGAACTGACGGCCGCTCAGCTCGAAGCGGTTGTCTGCGCTTGATGAAAATGCTGCCAGATGCGCTCCGCCGTCTTGCGCGAAACTACCGCGGCCAGTGACTCCACCGTCGCCTGCTGCACATCGCGCAGGCTGCCGAAGTGCGTCAGCAGCCGTTGTCGTGTCTGCGCGCCTACACCGGGGATTTCCAGCAGCTCCGAGCTGCGGTCGCGCATCGCACGCCGCTGGCGGTGATAGCCCACGGCAAACCGGTGGCTCTCGTCGCGAATCATCTGCACCAGGTGCAGCACCAGTGAACGGCGGTCCAGCACCACAGGCTCATCCTCGTTGCCGTAGAGATAGATCACCTCTTCGCGCTTGGCGATCGAGGCCAGCGGCTGCGAGGTGAATCCCAGCGACTCGAGAGCCTCGGCCGCTGCGTGCAGCTGCCCCAGTCCGCCGTCGATCAGCACCAGTGACGGCATCGGCTTGTCTTCTTCCTTCAGCCGTCGGTAGCGCCGTTCCACGACTTCGCGCATCGATGCGAAATCGTCCACGCCGAGCACCGTCATCACTTTGAACTTGCGGTACTGCGATTTGCTCATCTTGCCGTCTTCCCACACTACCATCGAGGCCACGGTTTCCGCTCCCTGGATGTGCGAGATGTCGAAGCACTCGACGCGCTTGGGCAGTTCCGGCAGCATCAGCGCATCGGCGAGCGACTCGGCAATCGCCTTACGCGAGGGCTCCAGCACACGGAAACGCTGCGTGTAGGATTGCTTCGCGTTCTGCCCGGCCAGATCCACGAGCGAGCGCTTTTCGCCGCGCTGCGGCACGACTAGCTCGACCTTGTGTCCCGTGCGCTCCGTCAACAGCGCCGCAAGTGTTTCCCGGTCATCGAAACCCGCTGGTACAAGAATCGCCCGCGGCACGTATTGCTGGTCGATGTAAAGCTGCTTGAGCAATGCGGAGAAGACGCGGCCGGGATCAAAGGTCAGAATAGGCGGAGAGATCGTGCTTTTCCATGGGTCCGAATCGAGACCCTTTGGCACGCTCAGGGCAGGCTCTGGGGCGCCCAGTACATCCGGGTGCAGCGGCGCGTCGTTATCTTCGGGAGCCTCCATCAGTTCGGCCATGTCCTCCCAGAAGAACTCGCGCCGATCCACGATCTTGCCGCCGCGCATGTGGAAGAGATTTACCGCCAGGCAGCCGTCCTCGAAGTGATAGCCGAACACGTCGGCGTCGTCGTCCTGCTCAGCAGTCGCGATGCGCTGCTTTTCTTGGAGCTGGTGTACGGTCGAAAGCTGATCGCGCAGCCGCGCAGCCGCCTCAAACTGTTCTGCTTCGGCCGCAGCCATCATCCGTGCGGTCAGCGTCCGCTCGAGCTCGGCATGCCGGCCTTCGAGAAAGAGCTGCGCATCGCGCACGGCCTGCTTGTAAGCCTCCGGCGTAACCAGTCCCTCCACGCACGGACCCAGGCAGCGGTGAATGTAGTACTGCAGGCAGGCGCGCGGATGATACCGCGAGAGATCGACCTTGCAACTCGGCAGCAGAAAGCTGCGGTGAATCAGCTCCACCACGCGATACGCAAGATTGCCGGGGAAGTACGGCCCATAGTACGCCGAACCATCCTTGCGCAGCCGGCGCGTCACAAACACCTTCGGAAACCGGTCGGCTAGCGTCAGCTTTACATATGGGTACGTCTTGTCGTCGCGCAGCAGGATGTTGAACCGCGGCTTGCGTTGCTTGATCAGGTTGTTCTCAAGCGCCAGTGCCTCGTGCTCGTTGGCGACCAGGATGTAATCGATATCCACGGCCTCGCGCATCAACGAGCCGGTCTTCGCGTTGGCCTGCGAGGCTTCCAGCAGATACGACCGCACCCGCGAGCGCAGGTTCTTGGCCTTGCCCACGTAAATCACTTCGCCGTCGGCGTTTTTGTAGAGATACACGCCGGGCTGCATGGGCAGCGTGCGGATTTTCTCGTGGAGGTCCATGGGGATGGTTCAGCGAAAAAGAGCCAGTTTTTAGAATACCGGGAAAACGCGCCGGCGCGGACCGGTCGGGGGCACACGTGTGCAAGTACCCACGGACTCAAAAAGATACGGCAATCCTTACGCGGGCATGTAAAAATTACAACCTTTGTGTGAGGGGTGCCAAACCGTGGAAATGTAAATAATCTTCACGAAATCAAACATTTACATGGGCCTGTGCAAATGGTGTCCCACGTGCTGCATCTTAGCACTGAGAAGGAGCAATCCATCCCCGCCGAAGGTGCGCACAGGCCCGAACGGCGGAAAGGACAAAACATATGACACACAATCGCTTCGGACTTGCAATCACTGCGACAGCTTTGGCGATGCTAGGCGTTACGGGATGCGCAACCAAGAACTACGTGAAAAACCAGACCGCGCCTATCATCCAGCACACAGGCCAGCTCGACAACGAAACCGCAGAGAACAACCGCCAGATTCACGACGTGGACGATCGCGCGCAAGCGGGCATCAAGCAGGCACAGAACTCCGCGGATACCGCCAACCAGAACGCTGACAATGCCACCAAGGCAGCCAGCGACGCCAATACCGCGGCGAACGACGTGGCCCAACGCGCCGACTCGCTGGACGCCGTGGTCAAGAACCTCGACAACTACAAGCAGGTTGCCGACGTTTCCGTAACCTTCGGATTCGACAAAGCCGTTCTGACGGCCGACGACCGCAGCCAGTTGGATGGTTTTGCCAACCAGCTCAGC
>JASHVE010000564.1 GCA_030039675.1 Acidobacteriaceae bacterium
TTCAGGTTGCCGGCCACGGAAACCCGCTCTCGGGGGCAACCCAGCGCAAGCAGCCTTTGCGCATCCGTCTCGCTCTGCGCCAGCACTGCGCTCAACCGGCTCAACAGCGGCTTCCACAATCGCCTCAGCATCTGGTAGCGCGGCC
This sequence comes from Acidobacteriaceae bacterium, assembly GCA_030039675.1. Taxonomy (GTDB): domain Bacteria; phylum Acidobacteriota; class Terriglobia; order Terriglobales; family Acidobacteriaceae; genus Telmatobacter. Next base: position 146 of record JASHVE010000564.1, read on the forward strand.
ACGAGCGGTCTGAGATGCGCGCATTCACCACCGCCACGGGAATCCCGCGGCCGAAGCAACCGCTCAGCAGGTTCGGCCAGAACTCGGTCTCAGCCAGCACCAGCATCCGCGGCCGCAGCGTGTGCAGATAGGCGTACACCGCCCAGGGCAGATCCAAAGGGCAATAAAAAACCCGGCTCGCGCCAAACCGCTCCCTCGCCAGCATCTGTCCGGTATAGGTTGTCGTGGAAACCAGCAGCCGGTACCCCGAAAAGGCCCAGTCCATCTCGCTCACCAGCCGGCTCACCGCCAGCACCTCGCCCACGGAGACGGCATGCAGCCAGATGACCGGCAGGTCGTCGTTCGCCCGCATCCTGGCCAGCACCGCGGGAACCTCGCCCAGCCGTTCCTTCAGACCTTCGCGGTATTTGTGGGTGGTCATCATCCGCCACAGCCACCAGGGTGCACTGGCCAGCAGGGCCGAGAACAGGGCCAGGTTATAGAAAATTAGAGTCATCTGTGACCCAATTCTGCTTTGTTTATGTCTAACTTAAAGATGATACAGTCGAGCACGATGAGAGCTCTGCGGTCAATTCCGCCCGTTCTGCTCTGGCTGGCGTTGCCGGCCATGGCCGCCGACCACACTCCGCCTCCCGTGCAGCCCGCCACCTCCTTCGCCGCCGTCGAGGTCCACGACAAGGAGCAGGTCGCCATCGCCGCCGAACCCTACGATACCAAGGAGAAGGAGTCCATCTTTCGCGTCGACTACCTGGGCCACGGTGTCATTCCGGTGCGGCTCATCGTCACCAACCTGGGCGACCGGCCCATCTCGCTGCGCGACGCGCGCATCCTCTTCGAAACTGCCGACGGCGACCGCATCCAGGCCGCCGAGCCGGAAGACGTGGAACGGCTGATGACCCGCAAGGAGCGCCAAGGCTCCAAGATCCCCATGCCCGGGCCCATCCCGGCGATCCACACTCATCCCAAGGCCAGCAATAAGGAGATCGAGGCCGACTTCGACACCTTCGAGTACCAGGCCCTCGTCGTCGAGCCGCACACCACGCGCGCCGGCTTTCTCTTTTACGACGTCTCGGATCTCAGCCATCCGCTTCTCGGCGCCAAGCTGTACCTCAAGGAACTGCGCGACGCCGATGGCAACGAACTCTTCTACTTCGAAATCCCCTTCGACAAGTACCTGAAATCCAAGTCCAGCCAGATGAATTAGCGAAGAGCAGCAACCGGTTCGGCGCTGTTCGCGTGTCTCGGTGCGGCGCGATTCTCAGCTCAGCAGCGCCTGCGCATCCTGCCAGATCTGCCGTACAACCTCGCCCGCAGGTTCGTTCCGTGCCATGGCCGCCGATTGTCCCGCCCACGTTTGCATGCGGTTCACATCGCCGATCTTGCCTCCGTGGGCGCGCATGGCCGCAGTCAGCCCGCGCTGCACGGGATATGGTGCCGGAGCAGGCGCACCGGGACGCGCAGCGGCGCGTACGTAGTTCGTGGCAATGCTCCGGCCGGCCCGCCCGCTGAACGCCCTGCTTACCATCGTGCCTTCAGGCGGTGTCGCCGCGAGCGCGTCTGCCCACGCCGGATGCGTCTTCGCCTCCGGGCAGCGCAAAAATCCCGTCCCGATCTGAACCGCGCTTGCGCCCAGCAGCAAAGCGGCGGCCGCTCCCCGCCCATCCGCGATGCCGCCCGCGGCAACCACCGGAATCCGCACCGCGTCGGCGATCGCCGGTACCAACGCGAACAGCCCCACCATCCCATCCTCGGCCGCGGCTGCATCGAAGCTCCCGCGATGACCGCCCGCCTCCATCCCCTGCGCAACTACCACGTCGGCGCCTGCGCCTTCGGCCGCACGGGCCTCCGCGAGGGTGGTGACATTCGCAAACCAGGCAATCTTGCGTGCCTTCAACTCTGCGACGAAATCAGCCGCAAAAAGCCCCATAATCGACGACACGATCGGTGGCGCTGCCTTTAGCAGCGCCTCGCACTGCGTCTCGAAATGCGGCGGCGTGGCATTGCCTGCCTCGCTCGGCACCTCAGGCCCCCACTCAGCCAGAAACTGGCGAATCCTGGCCTCATGCGCAGCATCGCGCTGCGGCGGCGCATCCGGCGTCCAGAGATTCAGCTGAAACGGACCGCTGCTGCCGCGTCGCACTTCAGAAGCCCATTCCAGAATCGCCTCGGGCCGCATCAGCAGTGCGCCACAGGCACCCAGGCCGCCGGCATTCATCACGGCAATCGAGAGTGACGCCGGACAAGCGCCTGCCATCGGAGCCAGCAGAATCGGAACACTCAGGCCGAACCGGTCGCAAAAAGCCTGAGCACGCGCAAGGGCAGGATGTTTCGTCGTCATAAACCTGCAACTGCTTGTTTCAATCGGGTTGGGTGAATGGGTCGAAAGACCAGCCGCAAGAGTTTCATCGTCCACCTGGGGCTTTACAGAGGTTTCACAGTTGCCGTATCCCAAAGCCGAGGTCGCAAAGTGGCATTATTCGTCAAGAAAATGCCATCTTCTCCAGCTCCAGCAAGGGCACATGAACTGTGGAACCGCTCTAACGCGGGCTCCTCATTCGTAATACGTAGCCGTCGTCGTATCCGTCTCCCAGATGGTGCAATCCTTCACGCGCACGCGGCCCGCCGTCATGCCGGCAAGCTGCCGGTTGGTCTCGTCGTAAAAATACTTGGCGATGTTCTCAGCCGACGGGTTGATCACCGTGAAGGGTTCCAGATCGTTCAGCATCTGGTGATCGACGCGCTCGATCACTGGCCGCATCACCTGTTTGAGCAGCTTGAAATCCAGCAGCAGGCCGGCCTCGTCCAACGACGCGCCGGCCAGGGTCACGCGGACCTTGTAGTTGTGGCCGTGCGGGTTCTCGCACTTGCCGCGGTAGTTGCGAAGGTAGTGGCCGGAAGAAAAATCGGCCTCCACGGTAACCTCATACATGGGCTTTCGCTCGATCCTCGGCGGGAAGGCATCCCGCTCCTCTCATTTTAGCGGGACTTGCAGATTCACGAGCTGCGGTCGCGGCGGCGCTTCTGCCGCCCCGCCTGCCGCGCCTCTTCGCTGCGCCGGTCCACCTGCTCAAACAGATGCGTCATGGTGCCGGCCAGTCCCGCAACCAGCCCGCCCAGAAGAAAAATCAGCGCAATCGTGCGCCACAGCGAGCCATTCGCCGGCAGTCCGGGCTGAAAGCTCGAAGGCACCATCGCCATCCCTGCCGAGATCAGCGCAATCAGAAGCAGAGTGCCGGCCAGAATGTAGAAGTTACGCGACATGAAACCCAATGCGATGGAATGAGGTCCCTACAGCGGTTTCAGAGTTGCTATATCCCGGAACCACTGAGACTGAGTGAGACACCTCTCATGGATATGAAAAGGGCACATAAACTCTGGAACCGCTCTAGCGATTCTATTTCACGCGAGATCGGCAGACTTGAATCTCCGTCGCGCGCCATGCCGGATATGCAGGACCTGAACCAGCTTTTCTTTTTCCAGAACACGATAGAGCACAAGATAAACATGGGGCTTGCGCCCGTAAAGGAGCTGTCTTATACGGCCCTTCTTCCTGATCATCGGGCGGCGGTGCGGAAGCTCCTCCAGCCCAAGAATGGCTTCCTTCAAGCCGCTATACCATCGTCTAGCTGCGCTGGATTGCCCCGCGGCAAGTGCTTCATAGAGATCGGCGAAATCCCGCTCGGCACGGGCCGTCATCTCAACGAGATAGGCCATGGCCGGCTTCAAACTCGCGGAAGAACTCTCTGGCGGGTCGCGTCTTGCCTTTTTGAGCATCTTCCACACCTTGACGGAGGCCCTCTTCGGTATCAGCGCGCGCAGCAACATCGAGCAGCCGTTGATAGGCCTCGGCATCCTGTACGACCGCCGCCGCTTTGCCGTTCACAGTCAGGACAAGCGGCCGCCGGCTCTTTTTCAAATGCTTCATAAATGCGCCGGAGCTGCGGCGGAATGCTGTAAGGGATTGAATATCGGTTGTGATATCGAGCATGCGCTCCTCCGGAGCCAGCACCTTTTTAGGTGCTTCAACAATATCCTACCGCAGTCGTTCTCCAGGTCGTTGTAGGTAAGAAACAGGCAAACCCTATGGAACTGCGGCAGCCAGTTCCGCGCTCTCCGTCACCCGCACGCCGCATCCTGCGAACTCGGCCTCGATCGTCTTCACCGATCCATCCAGATCGATCGCCCGGCACGCATCGCGCAGCACAATCGCCTCAAAGCCAAGCCGCCGCGCGTCGAGCGCCGAATAGCCCACGCAAAAATCGTAAGCCAGCCCCGCAAGAAATACCCGCTTCAACCCGCGCTCGCGCAGATAACCCGCCAGCCCCGTTGCCGTTGCCTGATCGTTCTCAAAGAACGCCGAATACGAATCGATCTCCGGCCGGAAGCCCTTGCGCAGGATCAGCTCCGCCTGCGGCAAGCCGAGCAGCGGATGAAACTCCGCTCCGCGGCTACCCTGCACGCAATGCGGCGG
>JASHVE010000041.1 GCA_030039675.1 Acidobacteriaceae bacterium
CGCGTGTTCATCGATCACGGCGACCGCACCGACCGTAAAAAAGCACGGCTGAAGTATCTCGTTGACAAGTGGGGAGTGGAGAAGTTCATCGCCGAGACGGAGAAGCGGCTTGCCTTTCCACTCCTTCGATTCCCTGCGGAAGAGTGCGAGCCGCGCCGGCCCATCGACCGCGCCGGACACATCGGCGTACACCCGCAGAACCGGCCAGGATTGCATTACATCGGCGTGGCTGTGCCGGTGGGAAAGCTGCCGGCAAGCCAGATGCGTGCCCTCGCCGATATTGCCGACCAGTTCGGCAGCGGCGAGCTGCGGGTTACGGTGTGGCAGAACCTGCTCGTTCCCAACGTTCCCGCGCATCACGTTGAGCTCGCCGTTGAGTGCCTGCGCGCGGCGGGCCTGAATTGCACGGCAGGCGCTGTGTTGCGCGGCACCGTGGCCTGTACGGGGAACAAGGGCTGTCGCTACGCCGCAACGGACACGAAGGCGCACGCCGTTGAACTTGCCGGCCTGCTCGACGCGCGCTTCAAGATCGAACAGCCGGTAAATCTGCACGTCACCGGCTGTCCGCACTCCTGCGCGCAGCACTATGTCGGCGACATCGGGCTGATGGGCACCAAGGTGGGCGGTGCTGAAGGCTACCAGGTTGTGATTGGCGGCGGATCGGATCTCGATCGGGGCCTGGCGCGGGAACTGATTCCATCGATTGCCTACGGCGATCTGCCGCCTGCGCTCGAGAGCCTCTTCGCCGCATACACGGAGCGGCGCGAGGCGAACGAATCGTTCCTCGATTTCAGCCGCAGGCACAGCATCCAAGAACTGCAATCGTTTCTCGCCGTAAAGGAGCCCGCATAACATGAGCGCAGCCGTTCCCTATATTCCCGACAACGCTCCTTTCACTTCCGAGCAGCGTGCATGGCTCAATGGCTTGCTGGCCGGCATGTTTTCAAGCGCACCGTTGCCAGCCGCTGACGCGAGGCAGCCACGGCGCATTGCGGTTCTCTACGCTTCGCAGTCCGGGACTGCGGAAGGGCTCGCTCGCAAACTGGCCAAGGAATTGAAGGCGCAGGGACACGCGCCTGCGGTTTCTACGCTGGTGGGTTACACGCCGGCTGCACTCGCAGCGGAAACCTGCGCCCTGATTCTGGCCAGCACCTACGGCGACGGCGATGCTCCCGACGGCGTGCAGCCCTTTTATGAGCAGCTTTGCCTCGAGCATTTTCCGCGCATGGAAAGACTCTCCTACGCGGTTTTTGCGCTCGGAGACCGCCATTACGAACACTTCTGCAAGTTCGGCCGCGACCTGGATGCAAAGCTCTCTGCATTAGGCGCCAACCGCCTGGCCGGCTGCATAGACTGCGATGTGGATGTGGAAGAGCCGTTCGCGCAGTGGAAAGGTGCATTGCTTCCGCGGCTTAAGGAGGACTCGATCTTTCAGGCCCACAGGCAAAGCGCACCGAAGCCCCAGCCTTCTCAGGCAGCTGAGCTTGCTGAGGACCCGAAGCAGGCGGCGGCGAAGGCCTTCACGCGCGAGAGCCCGCTGCTGGCTCCGCTGGTGGAAAAGAGGAGCCTCACCCACGCCGCGTCTACCAAATCCACGCTGCACCTGGCCTTTTCGATTGAAGGCACCGGAATTTCCTATGAAGTGGGAGATGCCTGCGGCGTCATTCCGACTAACGACTCCAATCTCGTTGCGGAGATTCTGCAGAAGCTTCGCTTCAACGGCAACGAGAAGGTTCCCAGCGCGAAGAACGGAAACACGACGCTGCACGACGCGCTTGCCCATCAACTGTTGATCACGCGGCTGAATCGCAAAATCGTGCAGGGCTATGCCACGCGCGGCAACTGCGCCCCTCTTCTCGATCTGCTGCTGCCCGAGCATCAGGGCACACTTGAGAAATTCACCTACGGCCGCGGGCTGATCGATCTGCTGATGGAGTATCCTGGCGTGATCGACGATCCCGTGGAGTTGGTAGCTTTACTCCCAAAGCTCGCGCCGCGGCTCTACTCCATTTCGTCGAGCCCCGCTGCTCATGCCGGGCAGATCCACACTACCGTCGCAGTGGTCCGGTTCACGTCGCACAATCGCGATCGCGGCGGTGTGTGCTCCACATTGTTTGCCGATCGAGCTTCGATAGACGACCGCCTGCCGATCTACATCCAGCCCAACAGGAAGTTCAAGCTGCCGTCCAATCCCGATGATCCGATCATCATGATCGGTCCTGGTACTGGAATCGCGCCGTTTCGCGGCTTTCTGCACGAGCGCAGGGCTCTTGGGCACAAAGGGCGCAACTGGCTCTTCTTTGGCGAACGCAGCGTCGCCACGGATTACCTCTATCGCGAAGAGCTCGAATCGATGCACACCGACGGGCACCTGACGCGTCTCGACACGGCGTTCTCGCGGGATCACGAGCCCAAGGTCTATGTGCAGGACCGCATGCTGGAGCATGCCGCGCAGCTGTGGAGTTGGCTGCAGGAGGGCGCCAGTGTCTACGTTTGCGGCGACGCGTCACGCATGGCGAAAGATGTGCACACGGTTCTTTGCCGCATCGTTGGGCAGCAGGGAGCCATGCCGGCACAGGCGGCAGAAGAATATGTTGGAGCTCTCAAAGAAGACCACCGGTATCATCGCGATGTTTACTGAGCGCCTGACGCGCAACGCGACGCCTCTGAGGGCTCGATCCTCGCGAATCGTGTTTGAGCGCGCGATAGTGTGCAACGAGCCGAGGAAAATAGGTGATTGTCGGCGAAGGCGGCAGCGTGTACTCTGTAACTTGCGGGCAGGGAAGGTTGTGCGGAAATTTGATCCGCGCGAGCCGCTCCATCGCCACGGACCGCACGGCTCCTGGCTTGCTCCCAAGCTGCTGTGATTCCAAAGACTCAGGCACATCCAGGTCTCGACCGGAAACTGGTTCAGATTCCGGAATGGCTCAATTCCTTCGAGCCGCGCAGGTGGCTTTCGAGCGGCCACATGCAGACCATCGTCGGCAACTTCCTGCCGCGTCCTGCGTTTCAACTGCTCACGACGGCGGAAGCGGTTGAGGTGGACCCTTCTGACGGCAGCCGCGTACTCTGCCACTGCCATTGGCAGCCGGAGCCCGTGCGGAGCGAGCGGCTCACAGTTGTCCTGGTGCACGGACTCGAGGGTTCGTCGGACTCGCGCTATATTCGGGGCATCGCGACCCGGGCCTGGGCTGCGGGCATGAACGTTGTTCGCATGAACATGCGTAACTGCGGCGGTTCTGAAAAGCTCACGCCCACGCTCTACCACTCCGGACTTTCAGCGGATGTAGGCGCAGTGGTGGAGCACTTCAGCCAAAAGTTCACCCTGCAACGAGTGGCGCTCATCGGTTACTCCATGGGTGGAAATCTTGTGCTCAAGCTGGCGGGTGAGTGGGGCTGCCGGTTTCCGCTTGCCGCAGTAGCTACCGTCTGTCCGGTGATCGATCTTGCTGCCGGCGCGGACGCGCTCCACGAGCCTGCGAATCGCATCTATGAGATGCATTTTCTGCGCAACCTCATGCGGCGATTTCTTCGTAAGGCAGCGCTCTTTCCCGCTATCTACCGCACTGAGGGAATCGGCCCTGTTCGCTCGATCCGCGAGTTCGACGATAAAATCGTTGCTCCCTGCTGCGGCTTTCGCGATGCAGACGATTACTATTACCGTGTCGCCAGCGCCCGCGTCGTCGATCGCATCGCGGTGCCGACGCTCGTCCTCTGCGCACAGGATGATCCATTTATCCGTTTGTTTCCCGACACGCGCGATCGTTTGCTGGCCAATCCGCATATCACGTTCGTTGAAACACGCCATGGCGGCCATTGCGCCTTTCTCGGCAGCAGCCGTGGCGACGATATTCACTGGGCCGAAGCAGCGATTGTCCGCTACGTCCTGCATGTCACCGAAGATTCCTCTCCGTGTGGATCGCTGCCTGGAGCAGCCGCTACAAAGCTACAATAAGGACTGCGGTCGACAACGAGTCGCAGCGGGCGAGTAGCTCAACTGGATAGAGCACCGGCCTTCTAAGCCGGGGGTTGCAGGTTCAAGCCCTGCCTCGCCTACCAATTGAAAATAAAAGGGTTACCTTTGAGATAACCCCTTATTGTTGTCCAAATTCGCGGGGTAGCGCTCCACTTACTTGGGCTGCGCAGTGTGCGCGCTTTTTTGCGCTCCGTGTTCATAGCGCCGAGCACGCTTCAGCTTCGTCAATTGCAGCCTAAGAAAAGGCAGCCTTCGCCTTGATCGCGGTGTCCATGCGAATCGCCTCTGCAGCAGCTGGCACAGTAATCTCGTTCGCGGGTCAGGCGGTGGTGCGGCGTGCGTCCAGCAGGCCGTCGTCAAACACGCGGAGACTGTTGCGGCCCGTGTCTTTCACGGTGTACATGGCTGCGTCGGCGTGACGGAGGAGCTCTTCGGCTGTGCGGCCGTCCTCTGGAAAGATGGAAACGCCGACGCTGATGGTCAGCTTGACCGCCCGTCCGCCAATCTCGATGGGCTGCGATGTGTTACGAATAATCTGCTGACCACAACGCTCAACGTCTTGCAAGTGGCGAAATTCGGGCATCACGATGACGAACTCGTCTCCGCCCATGCGCGCCACGGTATCGGACTCGCGCACAGAGGAAAGAAGGCGCTGGCCTACGGTGGCGAGAAGGACATCGCCGTTAGCGTGCCCAAGAGAGTCGTTGATCTGCTTGAAGTAGTCAACATCGAGCAGGAAGACCGCAACCTTCTGGCCGAGGTTCTGTGCGCGGAGGATCGCCTGGCGGAGACGCTCATGGAGCAGTGTGCGGTTGGCCAGGCCGGTGAGGTGGTCGTGATGGGCGAGATAGTTGACATGATCGGAGCGGCGGCGGTGCTCGGTTACGTCGCGGCTGGTGATGGCTATGCCGTTGCCGAGCCGAACGACCTGGACGTTGAGCCAGGTAGCCTTGATCATGTCGTCGTCGATGAATACTTCACAGGTATACGGAATCCCGGTGCGGACGACCTCGCGGTATTTATGGATGAGCCCGGACTTGATCATAAACGGCCGAACCTCCGTAAGGACCTTGCCATAGAGGGTTTCGCGGGGTACGCCAAGCCGGCGTTCGGCGTTGGGGTTGATGTAGCTAAAGCGGAAGTCGACGACGGCGCCGGAAGCATCGGGAATGCCGTCGAAGATATAAAAGTCGTCCAGAGTGCATTCGGCGGCCGCCAGGAATCGCGCGTAGTCCGTTGCGCCCGGTGTCTTTGCCACCCGAAGGCGCCGAGGAAGAGCAGCGTTGAGAAAAGCCAGGGTTTGGCCCAGAATACGTTTCGTGCGCATACCTAGCTTTCGGCCCTGTCGCGCGCGGGACAAATGGGGATCTGGGGAAAATTATATCGCCGCTTAGGGGCAGGGTCTATCCCCCCTTAGCACTATTGCAACCGCACCCTGCACTCTGTCGAGTTCCTTACATAATTCCACATCCGGTCGAAACCGGAGCCGCAGGTTCAAGCCCTGCCTCGTCTGCCACCTTAGAATTACAGCGGTTTCACAGTTGCTATATCCCGAAGCCACCGCTGCAAAGTGGCATTTTCTTCAAGAAAATGCCATCTTCCGCGGCTTCGGCAAGGGCACATCAACTGTGGAACCGCTCTAGAAGCTTGCAGACCCAGTCCTGCGCCAATCGCAACTGACCGCAAACCGCCCGCTGTAGCATATTCGGAATTACTGTAGACCGAAAGCATGAACTCAAGTGGCTTTTTCATCAAGAAAAAGCCACCTTTCACTGCTCTCAAAAAGTCTATCTGTATTCCGAAAATGCTCTAATGCCGCGGAAGCAGGTGCGCCGAACTCATCAGCGTGGAGAGGCCGTTCCATGCAATCTGGATTCCTATCGAAAAAGTAATAAAAGAAATGATTCGTATAATTCCATGGATCGTGCCTGGCGAGACCTTCTTCGCAAGCGTTGGTGCATAGGCATAGCAGCCGCATGCACATGCTGTCACGGCTACGTTAGCAAGGGCGATTCCCAGGTGCGCGAGGAGGCTCTCCGTAATGATCGGTACCGATGCATGAGCGCTCAGTGTCAGCATCGTAACCACAGTTCCCGGGCCCGACGTGATTGGGAAAGTGAAGGGATAGAAAACTTTTTGGATGTACTTCCCCGCGATCGGATCGGCGGGAGCCCTCGGGCTGCTCTTCTCGTCAGTTGTTTTCGGCTCTGCATCCGGTCGGTTCAGCGTCGACCATCCGAGGCCGCAGATGACAATGCCTCCGGAGATTTCAACGATCGGGACGGAGATGCCGAAGAAGCGGAGAATTGCGGAACCCAGCACCTGGACGATAAACAAGAAGATGATGTTGTCGACCGCGATTCTGCGCGCCAGGCTGCGATAGACAGATATCGGGGCATCTCCCACCAGGGGAAGGAGCGCGAGGGCCGAGCCCACTGGATTGATCATCGGCAGCAGGGCGCTGAATGAAATTAAGAAGAACTTCCAGGTCTGCAAGGAATATTGTCTCCAGCAAAGTTCGTGAAGAGTGGCCGGGCCCAGGTCGTCGTGGAGCGTGTCTGGTTGCGGACCGCGGTGTTTGCCCCAGCTCCTGGTGCACTCTTTTAGAGTCGTAGTGACAAGAAGAACAGCACGGCAGTTCCAACAGCATGCACCCAATGAATATCAATATAGGGCAACACCGCTGCTTGTGACGGGAAGATGCGCAACAACGCGACAACCTTCCATCACATTCGCTATGGAGCTACAAATCAGAGATTCGACGTCGGCCGCGCGCAATCAGCATGCGCAATGATCGCATTCATTGCGCGAGCGCTCCTAATTCGGGGGAAAAGTTTCGCTGCCATTTGGTTCATAATGCAGCACGCCGTTCATCGACTGCCGGAGCGTCGATAGCGTTTTGTACATATGCAGGCGGGCGCGGCTCTGGTTGCCGAGCGGGCGATGTTCGGCGATGCAGTGCCACGGGTTGTACGAGAGAATCTTGGCGAAATCCAGTTGCGCGGGAGAGTCGAATGTCTGTTGCGGTATCCGCAACACGGCCGCTGGAATGCGCGGCGAAAGCCGGGGCGGCCAGTAGATGGCATTATTTTCGATGGGCATTTTGAAGGGATCGGTCTGCAACTGAAGCAGGATGTCGAACTCTACATCCTGTCTTGCCAGCGTGGCAATCATCGCATCGCGAAGATAGTTGTCCGATGGCCGCAGCGGCAGACGTGGAACCCGCGTCCGTGTTTTCAGGCGCGAGCGCATCGAATACTGCATTGCCTGCCCTTCGCCGAGAAGATAGGGAACGCAGCTGAAATACTGGCTTTCCAGTGGGCTCGACTGGGTCTTGATCCACAGCGACTGCATGATCAGGTCCAGAACATGATGATTCCTGAACTTGAGGAAATGAAAGATAGAAGCGTTCTTCAGGCTCCAGTGTTGCAGGTCGGCATTGGACTTCGTGTCTGCGGTCACGAATGTCGGCGTCGACACGCCGAACATATCCAGCGTGAACTTCTCGTCGTCCATCAGCTTCGGGCCCGGCACCTCCATCAGCTTGATGCTCATGCTCATGAATCCCACATCGTCGATGTCGGCGGTGATGTAGGGTCCAGGGCCGGAAAAGCGCACCCAGGCCGGAAAAGTGCGTGGCGTCGCGTAGATTCCCCGCTTCATGTTCGCTGGAATGTCGTCACGGATGGTGAACTCGCCGCGCACAATCCCATGCGTCTTGGTATTTCCACCGCGCTGATAGCCGCCCGGCTTCCACAGGCCCTCCATCTGCTTGCCCATCGTGGCAATAATGTCGTCGAGATAAGCTTCTTCATCCGGTTCCGGGCGCTCTTCCGCAATTTTGAATCCTTCGTCCTTGCGGCCCAGATTGATCAGAGCCGTGGTCGCCAGCGTGAGCGCTTCGCGGAAGAGAGCGTCGAACAATGGCCGGAAAAATGGGTCGAAGCGGCGCTCCAGATGCACAAATGCGATGGACGCGTTCGAGATGCGGTTGAGGAGCCAGTTACCCGTGTTGGCAGGCGGAAGGCCGTAACCGGGGGCGGCTTCGGATCGCGCTGAAGTTGCCACAGCATCCTCCCATCGATGAGGCAGCGGGGATGTTCCGTCAGCTCAAGGAAAGCAAAAGGGGTCGTGCTTGCAACGGAACCCGCGACGCAAAAGATGCAGACTTGTCTGGGTTTTTGAAGATACCATAACCAGGCCCGGACTGTATGCCGGTATTTTTTCTCTAGCCACTATCTGGGGGACAGGTAAAATCGGAGCACTGTCTTCTCAATTTCGATGGGCAATCCAGAGTGACGTTGTGGAGGCCTTACGCGGCGATGAGTCCGGAACATGCGGAGTATGAATACATCGTTGTCGGTTCAGGCGCAGGCGGCGGCACGGTAGCGGCGCGGCTGGCGGAAGCTGGCCGCTCCGTGCTGCTGCTCGAGGCTGGCGGCGATCCGCGGCGCCTGGTCGGCGGTGATCCCGTGCAGCCGCACGCCAACCGGCTTCCGTTCGACTACGACGTGCCGGCCTTCCACGCCTTCGCCTCGGAAAACGAGGCCATGAAGTGGGATTTTTTCGTGCGTCACTACACGAATGACGAAGTGCAGGAACGCGATTGGAAATACGTAAAAGAATACGACGGAGAAAATGTCGACGGGATTTTGTACCCGAGAGCGGGAACGCTGGGCGGCTGCACAGCGCACAATGCCCAGATTCTTATCTATCCTCAGAACTCCGATTGGAGATACATTCAGGAGCTGACCGGCGACGCAAGCTGGCATCCGGAAAAGATGCGCAAAATCTTTGAGCGCCTGGAGAATTGCCATCACCGGCCGTTTTATCGCCTGCTTTCGAAACTCGGCATCAATCCGACCCGTCACGGCTGGAAAGGATGGCTGCAAACAGAAAAAGCGATTCCCAAGACAGCGATCGAAGATGGGGGCCTCTTCGACACGATCGCACATTGCGCGGAAGAGGAACTGCTGCTTTCCGGAGATCCCCTTCGCAGCCTCGATGGTCTGCTCGAAAGCTGGGCGGACCCCAACGACTGGCGTCCTGAAACCGAGCATCTCTCCGGCATCTGCTATACGCCGCTTACCACCCGGAATCATGAGAGAACCGGTACCCGGGAAAGAATACTTGAGACCGCTCAGCGGCGTCCGAATTTCAATCTGCAGCTCAATGCACTGGCAACGAAGGTGCTGCTCGACGAAAAGAATCGCGCCGTCGGCGTCGAGTATCTTCGAGGAGAACAGCTGTATCGCGCGAGTTCTCGCCCCGCAGGGGAAACCGGAGAACTTTACCGCGCCTACGCGTCGAAGGAAGTTATTCTCGCCGGCGGAGCCTTCAATACGCCCCAGTTGCTGATGCTTTCCGGAATCGGCCCGCGCGAAGCTTTGGATCGCTTGGAAATTCCCGTGCATGTCGACCTTCCCGGCGTCGGGCGCAACCTGCAGGATCGGTATGAAGTCAGCGTAGTCAATCGCGCGGATTTCTCAGAGTGGGATGTGTACAAGGCCATTGAGTTTGCGCCAGGCGATCCTCAGTTCGCGCAATGGCAGCGCTGCCGCACGGGAATCTATTCGACCAATGGAGCGGTGCTTTCCATCTTCAAGCACTCGCCGGTCGCTGACGGCCCTCCCGATCTCTTCTGCATGGCGCTTCTGACCGATTTCCGGGGATACTACCCGGGCTACTCGAAAGTGCTTCCCGAGAAACTCAACTGCCTCACCTGGGTGGTGCTCAAGGCCCATACCCGAAATCGCGCCGGAGAAGTAACGCTCCGTTCGCGCGATCCGCTCGACACACCGTGCATCAACTTCAGGTACTTTGAAGAAGGCGGCGACGAGGACCTGGAGGCGGTACTCGATGGCATTCGCTTTGTGCGCAAGCTAACCGCGGGACTTCGCAAGAAGCATCGCATGGTCGAGGAAGTTCCGGGTGATGGCGTCGAGACTGACGAGCAGCTGCGGACATTCATTCGCAATACTGCCTGGGGACACCATGCATCGTGCACGTGTGCCATCGGACCCCGCGAGAACAACGGTGTGCTCAGTAGCGACTTCCGTGTGCATGGAACCCAGGGGCTCCGTGTAGTAGACGCATCGGTATTCCCGCGGATTCCGGGTACATTTATCGTGAGCGCGATTTACATCATTGCCGAAAAGGCTGCAGACGTCATTCTGGCGGAACGTTGACGCTGAACAGGTGCTCAGACGAGCAGGAATAAGAGCGCAGTCCCAGGAGCTGCTGCGTAATCCGCCACAGAAAAGCGGGATTGTTGCGAAGATAACGCCGCCAAAGCCGCCTTGGGTCCTGCATGAGCCGATGGACCCATTGCAGTCCGGCGCGTTTGATCCATGCGGAGCAGTCGCGAATCTGTCCGGTGTGGTAATCGAAGGCCGCTCCAACGCCGATCAGCAGCGGGGCCTGGAGCCGGTCGATATACTGCGCCATGAAGCGCTCCTGCTTCGGCGTGCTGAGACCAACCCACACAATATGCGGCTTCGACTGATGCATCAGCTCGCAAATATTTTGTTCCTGCTCTAAGCTGAGAGACCCAAAAGGCGGAGTATAAGTGCCTGCGACCTGCAGCCCGGGGAACCGGCCCTGCAGAGTTTCGCTCAGTAATTGCGCCACTCCTGGCTTGCCTCCGTAGAAGAAATTGCGATAACCCCGCTCGACGGCGAGCTTGCACATCGCGGTCATGAAATCCGGCCCGAAGACGCGATCCATCTTCCGGAATCCCTGCAGCCATCCCACCCACGACATCGGCATTCCATCAGGCGCATTGACGGCAGCGCGGTTCAGGATACCGCGGAACTCCGAATCCGACTGCGCTTCCATCACTCCATGGACGCCTGTAACACAGATGTATCCGCGTTTGCCGGAAGCGATCCACCGGTCGGCTAGTTCAACCGCCAACGGCAGATCAAC
Source organism: Acidobacteriaceae bacterium (assembly GCA_030039675.1). Lineage (GTDB taxonomy): Bacteria > Acidobacteriota > Terriglobia > Terriglobales > Acidobacteriaceae > Telmatobacter. The sequence continues at coordinate 10,904 of JASHVE010000041.1, forward strand.
CGCCGACACTTGCACGCCGAGTACATCGGTGTGTGGATGCGTGATTTCGCTATCGATCATCAGGCCCGGTCCGTTCAATACAGTCTTCGCGCCCGCCGCGTGTGGTGCGGGCTGATCCGGTTACACGCCGCGCATCGCAAAGAACAGCGTGTGCAGCAGGATTGCTACATCCAGGAAAAACGAGCGGTTCTTGATGTAGTAAAGGTCGTACTCGACATTTTCGTGGATAGGGAAGATACGGTCTGCGCTGAGCTGCCACAGGCCGGTAATTCCAGGAACTGCCTTAAGCCTCTGCCGCTCGCGCGGAGTATAGAAATCCACGATAAAGGGCATCTCTGGCCGCGGGCCGACGAGCGACATATTCCCCAGCAACACATTGAGAAGCTGCGGCAGCTCATCCAGACTGGTACGCCGCAGGAATCTTCCCATCCGCGTAATGCGCTCATCGCTCGAAGACGCGGGCGACAAATCGTATTTCGGCACATTGCTGTACATCGAGCGAAACTTGTAAATGCTAAAGAGTTTTCCGCCCAATCCGACCCTTCTCTGGACAAAGAGTGCCGGCCCGCGCGAGTCAATGCGAATCAGCAACGCGATCGCAACCATAAGAGGAGTTAACAGCGTGAGGAAAAGCAGCGACAGGGCCACGTCCGTAATTCGCTTCAGAACGGCATAATGCCAAGGCGCAATCGGATCGGAACTGGAAGTCACCACCAGTCCGTCGAGATCCATCGATTGAGTGCGCAGCCAATCGCGTACACCTGCATTCGCAACGTACGCGATCTGAATCTCAGTCTGCTTTGCCGCGCGAACTAACGCGGAAATCGTCTCCGGAACAAGGTTCGCATCTGCGATCAGGAGAATCTCGCAACCGCAGGATTTCAACATCGTTGTCGTTGCCGGCCCGCGCAGTACGGGAACCGAGTGGCGGCGACGATATCCAAGCTCGGTCATCCATCCGCTAGCCGGCTCAAGATCATCGTCGATCACCACGCTGGGCCGCAGACCAAGCCACGGCGAATCGAAAAGGGTCGACACTACGCATCTGCTGATGCTACCTCCTCCGTGCACGGCAACGCGGCGCCCGCCATCTCCCTTAATGACCAGCGCGCGTGCCATGGAGACACATAGCTGTTTCTGAAAGATCAAAAGAAGCGGAGCGAGGATGAGAGAACCAAAGACAATGCCGCGGGAAACATTTAAATGGGCGAGAAAGCCAAAGGGTAATAGGACGAGGGCCGCTAGCATCGGGACCCGGATGGCGCGTTCTGTTTCACGAATCCGGAGCATGCTGCCGGCGCCGCCATAAGCGCCATCGCCCTTGAACAGCAACACCACAAGCAGCGCAGCCAGCACAGCGATGGGTAGCGTCTCCCGCACGGAAACTCCCGCTTCACTGCCCGTATGAAGCAAAAGAGAAAGGAAACTCGCCGCCAATACAGCCGCGGCAACTGTAAGAAAATCGGCTACCGCCGCACAATAACTCGGCCACACGCGGAATGGTACGCCCAAGAGTGGGTACCGCCCGGAGTCGGTTGTTGAAGGGGCTTCTACGTGCAGGTTCCTGGCAGGCTCACTCTGCAGGCGCGCGGACGCCGTCTCTCTGCCGAATGCGATTCGCTGGCCCGTTGCACTCATAGCGAAGGCCTTTCCGGTGCAGCTGTGCGCATGCTGGAAGAGTGCGTATAGCTTTGAGTGACTGCGGGCGATGTGAGAAATCTCCGATAGAGGCTTATGTACTCCTGAGCAAGTGCAGGCGCAGAGAACTGCGGCAGCGGCAACGGTGGCCGTTTGGCTTCCTGCAGCGCCAAAGCGATCGCATCGGCAAACATTTCGTCCGAGTTGTTTCCGAGAGCAACATAGCGGCAATGCTCGTCGCCGATTTCGCGAAACGCTGGAATGTCGGAACACACCACGCGGCAACCCGTGAGCAGCGCCTCCGCAACCGGAAGGCCGAAGCCCTCAGTGATGGAGGGCGCTACAACGGCCTCGCACCGCGCATAGCACCACTGCAACGCGGAGTCCGAAAGGCCTTCCAGAAATTGCACGTTATCGGCGAGACCAAGGCTGCGGACAAGCCGATGGATTCGCCGTGTCTCGGGCCCTTGCATGCCAACCACCACCAGCATCGAACCGGGGAATATTTGGCTGCTGTGCAATAGCCGCGAAAACGCTCTGATCGCAACAGGGACATTTTTGTTCTGCCGATGCTGCGCCACACAGAGAAGAAACGGCTGGCCCCGCCAGCCGGGGATCGGCGAGTCATTCGAGTGAAGATGTGTCGCTTCCACGCAGTTATAAACTCGAAAGGATTTTCGCTGCACAGAGGGCGGCGTATAGCGCCGCAGCGCATGACGGGTGGTCTCTGACACGCACGCAATCGCATCAATGTTGCGAAGGCATTGTTGCAAAACAATGCGGTTAAACAGGACCTTGGGGAAGCCAAAGTTGCGCGGAATCTCGTAAGGGTACAGATCGTGAAGCGTAACCACCGTAGGACAACAGAACCGGCCGGCGTCAACAGGCATCGGAAACGTCAGATGGACGATGTCGGCTTGCAGCGCATTCGCGAGCTCGGGCAGTCGCCGGTAATACCAGAAATTTCTGCTCAGCGAGGAACGTTTCATATCGGCGATGTGCGTGACGAGCCTGCCGTTCGCGATAAGTCCCGCGGCCGGAAGCAGATGAGCCTGCCAAGGCGCAACGACGAAATGCAAAGCGGAAATCTCGGGCCGCTGCAAAAGGCAATGCGCCATATTGAACGCATGGCGCTGCAATCCGGAGATGCTCGAGGAAAAGGAGGCGGCTGCGACCAGTATCTTCATAGTTGCGATCCTTCCCGCAGCGCGAGCGGAACTCCTGTGACAGAGGAAGCGGGACGTCCGGAGCCGGCGCCGATCAGCCGCCACAGCGGCAGATACACCAGCAACGCGACAGAACCAAGGCACAAGCGAGAAATTGCAAGTCCTGCAAGGCCCCATTGGTGCAGCAGGTAAAGCATCAACGGCAGCATTGCCGTCCGGCTGCCGAGGCTGATGAGCGCGACGGTGCGGAAGCGCCCCAGCGCCTGCAGTGCGTAGATGCCCGTCACGCTGAACCCGGTGAACGCTGAGCCCGCAACAATAAATGGAAAGATGGGCGCAGCGCTTCGTGCAATCGCCGCGCCGGCCCAGACGCGCATCAACCAGTGGCCCGCTAGAAGCAGCATGACCGCGAAGCAGCCCACACCCGCCAGATTGCACGCAAGCACTTTCAGCAAAGTGCGGCGCAGTGTGGCCTTCGAGATAACGCCGGCCCGTCCGGAAAGATATGGAAAAAGGAAATTGAGCCCTGAAGCGGTAAGACCGTCAAGCGGCTGCGCAAACTGGACGCACAAAGCGTATGAGGCGACAGCTTGAACTCCCAGGGAAATTCCAAGCAGTATGCGGTCGAATTGGGTGAAGATCAGGCCGCCGAGCGCCTGGAGCCAGACAAAAGCACCAAGCTGAAGTAGTGACCGGGTGGCTTCGGGCTCGAACGCCGGCCAGAGCGAAGCGCCGTCAAGCAGTCGCCGCGCCTGCCGGAACTGCAGGATGGTACCGAGAAGCATAAACACTGCCGTGGCCACAAGAATGCTGATCGTGCGCCGTTCCACGAGCGCCAGCACCGCCGCGGTCGCGAGCGTGAGCAGCCGGACGGCAGTGCTGATCTGCACCGTGCTCCGGTATTGCTCGAAGGCGCGCTGTGTACTGACGCCCACAGTCTCCGCAGCCCGCAAAAGAATCAGGACGCTTGCGATGCGCAGCGCAGCGAGACACTCCACCGTTGGCACTGCATTGGAAGCGGCGATATGCCGGGCAGCGTAAGGCGCCGCAACCCACGCGACGGTCGCGAGCGCCGAGCCGAGCACAAGATTGATGCCGAGCATGCTGCGCACCGAGCGCTCCATCGCAGGGGTGTCGCCAACGCCGCGCAGCCGCGCGACGCGCTGGATATTCGCATCGCAGAACCCCGAAGCGAGGATGCCGCCCGTGCTTATGACCGCCGTAGAAACCATCCACAGTCCATATTCCGCGGCGCCAATTCTGTGCAGCACAACCGGCGCAACCAGCAGCATTCCGAAAGGAAACGATGCATAGTCCAGAACGCCATAAGCTGCATTTGTCATGTGTCTTTTCACGCCGCGCCCCGCCTTCGTGAAAAGGTGGAATCAATCCTGCGCCGCGTCGCTGCAAGCACCTCGACTGCCAGCGACTTTCGTGGATCGCAGGAATCTAGTCCAGACCAGTGATCACGTATAAGAATCACCGCCGCTGCCGTTGCCAGCGACATAAATGTCAGCAGCAGCGTGAGCAGGATGCGGGGCGGAAAATACTTTTTTTCCGGGATGCCGGGAGGATCGATCACGCTCACAGAAGGAACGTCCCGTGCTTCCTCGATCTGAGCGAGCTCATACTGCTGGGTAAGAAGCTCGAACGCGGCCTCCTGGATCTTCACTCGCCGGTAGAGGTCAGCATAAGGGACAGCAAGGCGCGGCAGTTGCCGCAGCGGAGGATAGAGCTCTCCTGTATCGTCGCTTGCGTTGAGCAGGGAGTTGTTGCCATCTGTGTTCTCTGCCGCCGGCGGAGCCGAAGACCCGGTCATTTTCTTCAGACCATCCTGCAAGGCAGCAATGCGCGCCTCGGTTTCTCGCACGCGGACATTTCCATCGCCGTATATCTGGCGAAGCGATTGCAACCCTGACTGCTCCACCATAAGCTCGGCCTGAACCCGCGCACCGGCGTCGACCATTGCTTTGGTCTGTGCGCCAACATCAATCGCGCTGGTCTTGCTCGCAAAGTCGCTCAGTTCGATCTGGGCCTGTTCGAGATCGGTTCGTACCGTTTGCAACCGTTCCTCTATAAAGACCCGCTCCCGATGCGCGGCCGACGTATTCGTCTGTATGACCAGCTTGTTCAACTCGTCCAAATATCCCTGCGCCAGGTCGCGGGCTCGCACAGGGTTTGTATCGTCAACCTCAATCGTGATGATTCCGCTCTTTTTGTCGTCAGTGATCTTGGTGCATCTTGCCAGGTGCTTGGCCGTATCGATGCGGTACCGCTTGTGATACACGTGCTGCAGATTGAAGCGATCGATAAGGTGTCCGCTGACGGTTCCGCTGCGCAGAAAGTCCACAAAGAGCGCGGTAGTGGAGTGCGTCCCCATCAGACTGCTTGCAAGACTGCCGAGCGATCCCAGGTTTGGTGAACGCGCGGCCAACGCGGCCAGCATCATCGCGCTGGAGTTTTGCTGTTCGGGAGGCATGATGCTGGTCTTCGATCTATAGCGCTTGGGAATGCCGAATGCGATCGCAAGACTCACCAGCAATGAAATGATTGCCACGCGCCCAAGAGTGCGGCGATGCTCCCAAAGCAGCCGCGCCCGAAAAGCCCAGTGCGTCGGCTGAAATCCCGGAGTAAGCCCAGCCGCTGCCGGCGGTTCAAGGAGTGAATTCGAGATCATCGTGTTCCTCACACCGTTACCGCCGCAACATTGCCTGTATTGACGTTGCCGTTCACTCTCATCATGAGGTCGAAGGCTTTCTTACTGGGCGCGGACGAGCCGGCCGAACGAGGGGGTGAATTCCACAGCCGGATCTCAAGGATCATTCGCAAAACCTCGCTAGAAGTTGAGATCTGTCTCGTCGTTTTTGAGGTTAGGAAATCCGTAGAAGTGGCATGTCACATGGTCGTCAGTGAATTGTCATTCCTTTGTTGGGTCGCTGCAGTTGCGGGGAAGCAGGCGCGGTGCCAGAGACGGTTGCAAGCGGCAGGCGTGAGATGACCGCCCGTATTTCGCTCATATGTGTCAGTACCGCGGCAGTTTCTGCAAAGTGCTGCAAGAGACAATCAAGTGACAAACTTCAGACGACTGCGTGACATCCCATTGCGCCGTGCGCTGTAGCTTCAGTGACATGCAGAGTCAACGCGGCACGCACAGTTCTTTCGGTTCGTACCAGCGCTTCGCCCCGGGAAAAACTCCCGCCGAGTCGGTGGCTGTAGCAAAGCAGGTGAAAGGTCCGATGAGAAGCTGGATCATCGCGGCAGCAGGGGCTTTGATCGGTGTCCTTCCACTTGTGGCGCAGACGCCCAGTGAACCTCAGGACGCACATCAACAAAAGCAGACAAAATGGGTTCCGCCGGCGAGCCCTGACCGTGGGCAGCAGGTCTTCGAACAAAACTGCTCGCGTTGCCACAATCCTCCGGAAGGCTTTTCGTCACGCGTCTCAGGAACTGTGGCGCTACACATGCGCGTACGGGCCAACCTCAGTGCCGCAGACTACAAGGCCCTGCTGCACTTCCTGAATCCTTGATCGTTCCTGCAACTCACACGGCACATATGGAGATATCGATGAAGAAGCGCGCAATGCAGATGTTTGTTTTTGCCGGAGTGCTTATGATCGCAGCACTTTCAGGCCCGCTCGCATGGGCTCATGACGAGCCGCAGAGAATCGAAATTACGGCACATCGGTTTGCCTTCAATCCCGGTGAAATCACGGTAAAGAAGGGTCAGCCTGTCATTCTGGTAATCAAAAGCGCCGATGTGGCGCACGGTCTTCGCTTTCATGATCTCAATATCAATATCAAGGTAGGGGCGGGCGGCACGGCGGAGGTGCAGTTCACTCCGGATAAGACCGGCGACTTCGTCGGGCACTGCTCGGTGTTTTGCGGTTCGGGTCATGGCTCTATGACGTTCAAAGTGCATGTAGTGGATTAGTCATCTTCTTCCCGCCGGCAGTCGGGGTGTTCCGGAGATCGTTACGCACTGAACTTGCGATAGCGCATTATTTTGCGAGCAAACTATGGCCACAGACGCTACGAGCGACGGAATGAAGGGCCGCGCAATCGCAGAACCCACCGGTCTGGCGTTTGCGGTTGGATTCTTGTTTGGGTTCCGCATTTTCATAGTGTTTGTCGCGGCCCGAATCTTCGGTGCCGATCCGCGCGCCGGCGCCGAAGCAAATCTTGCGCTTAGTTTCTTGCTGCTGCTTCTGGTCTGCTTTCAGTCTCTTGGAAACGCGAGCCGAAGTTTTCGATCGATGCTGCGGCCTCCGGCGATCGCGTGGGTGTTGATTTTCCTCGTCTTTTCCGGCTGCAGTCTGGCGTGGAGCGCGACTGTATCGCTTCCGGTCTCTCTTGCGTACTGGTGCGGACTGGTGTCTGATGTAGCCGTCGTGGTTCTACTGCTTCACGCCGGATCGGTGACAGGCGTCTCGAATGCTCTCCTGCGCGGCTTTATCTTCAGCGCCTGCTGCATTGCGCTCATCGCCTGGATTCTACCTGCCGATCCAACTGATCTCCGGCTTGGCGATGAGGAGTTCTTCAACACGAACCAGATCGGCAATCTCTGCGCTTTTGCCATTCTGCTGGCGCAATATCTGCAGCGCCGCCAACCGGGCCGTTGGGGATGGGTGATTTTCTTTCTCGCAGTTACGCTGCTGCGGAGCCTGAGCAAGGCGACGCTCGCGGCCTTCCTGGTGAGCGAAGCTTTTCTTCTGGTCCGGGACAAGTCGATCGCACGCAAGACGAAACTGTATCTGATCGTGGCGGCCCTCACAGTGGTCTGCATATTCTGGGGTTTGTTCCAGGCGTACTACGACGTCTACACCACCACCGGCAACCAGGCGGAAACGCTCACGGGCCGCACCGCCATCTGGGCCTATGCGCTGGATGCCGGACTCTCACAGCCGTGGATCGGGCATGGCTTCGACTCCATGTGGAAGGTGGTTCCTCCGTTTGGCCCCGATCAATTCGAAGCCAGGCATGCTGAGAATGAGCTGCTGCAGCAGTTCTATTCCTATGGAGTGGCGGGAGTCGTGATGCTCGTTGGTATCTATGGCAGTCTGTTTCTACAGATTCGTCGGCTCGGCAAGGGGCCTTTGAAACTAATCTTCCTCAGCATCATTTTGTATGCCGTCGTCCGCGGCGTCGCTGAGGCTGAACCATTCGATCTTCTGCTTCCGCTGTGGTCCATTGTTCTATTCAGCCTGCTTGCAGCAGAGGCAGAGGCCACGGAAGTAACCGCGATCGTTACTGCCGAAAGCACTTTCGATCACGAACTGCGCATCTCTGTCACTGGAATGAAGCCAGCCGAAACACCGTCGAAGGCGTAAAATTGTCATACGATTGTAATTTCATCGACGCTGACCGGCAGAAACAGGCTTGTTCCATTCAAAATGGGAAGAGAAAGGTCCCGCGTCATGATCCACGTCATGGAACCACCGACTGAAGCGCCACGCATCCCTTCGCCCGCAGTGAGTCTCGGTACCATCCTCATTGTGGAGGACGATCCGCGCATGCAGAAGGTGCTGCGCAGAATCTTCACCGAGGAGCATTACACGGCCGTCGTTGCCGGCGACGGTCAAACTGGCCTGGAATTGTTCCGCAGCGAGCGGCCTCTTGCCGTCGTCCTCGACCTGATTCTGCCGCATATCTCCGGCCGCGAACTGTGCCAGACTTTCAAGAACCTCGTCAGCGAAGTGCCGATCGTGGTGCTGAGCGCCATCACTGAGGTTGCCGACAAGGTGCTTCTTCTTGAATTGGGTGCCGACGATTATGTTACAAAGCCTTTCAGTCCGCGAGAACTTACAGCGCGCGTTCAGGCTGCAATCCGCAGACAGCGCAAACCCACCTTGCAAACCATTTACCGGTTCGGTGACTGCGAAGTGGATTTTGGAAAGATGACTGTGCGTCGCCATGGCAATCCTGTCGTGCTGACTGCGCACGAATTTAAGCTGCTCAAGTTTTTCACGGAAAACGCGGAGCGTGTGCTTACGCGAGATGTCCTGCTCAACGAAGTTTGGGGCTATAATTTCTATCCAACTACACGGACGGTCGATAACCAGATCCTGAAGCTGCGCCAGAAGCTGGAGCCCGATCCCGCAAATCCGAAGCACCTGCTTACGATCTACGGGGCCGGATATAAATTTGTCCCGTGATTCTGCTGTGGTTTTGAGTTGCGGTTAGGCGAGGCCACTGCGGCTGCGAGGTCCGCCCCGATCGCGGCCGTGAATGAGGCTTGAAGTGGCAGATCGAAGGGAAGACCACGGCGAGGCAGGCAGCTTGCGGGACAAATTGGATGCTGGAACGGAGCGTCCTCGCCGGAGGCAGGGCATTCGAACCTACGCTCTGCTCGTTATCGCAACGGCTACCGTTACCGTTATTGTCACGAGTCTCAGCCTCTTCGTCATTCGTTATCGCCTGCGGGCGCAGGTCGCCGACAACCTGTCGCAGGATCTCGACCGGTCGGTGATCACCTTTCGCGATCTTCAGGCCGAACGCCTGCGCGCATTGGAGCGGGAGAACGCGCTTCTGGCCGAGCTTCCCACGCTCAAGGCGCTGATGACCAGCGGCGACGAGCGCACCATTCAGGATGGCGCGATGGAATTCTGGCAGATCAGCAGCACGGATCTGTTCGCGCTGGCGAACGCGAGTGGCCACATCGTAGCGGCCTACACCAAGAGCGCATCGTCCCAAAGCGTTGTCCGCCAGGGCCTCCAGGTGTTACTCGCCTCTGCGGGAAAGCACTATCTCATCGACGGCGGTTCCCTCTATTCCTGTTCAGTTCGTCCGCTCTACTTTGGCAGTGCGGAGAACGGCACGCTGCTCGGTTACGTAGTGAGCGGTGTCTCCATCGAGAGAACTGTGCGCGAGGTCAGCCAGCCCACCGGCGTTGAAGCCACTTTTCTGAGCAACGGCCAGGTCGTTGCCAGCACACTCGACCCCTCGATGCGCTCCAATCTCGCAAAGCAGCCAATTCCGGAGTCTTCTCCGGTTCCTTTCACCGTAAAACTTGGCGACGCGCGCTTTCTCGCCGCGTCGGAAGATCTCACGGCTGCTTCCACATCACCTCTGCAGTTGGTCGTTCTCAAATCATTTGAGCCGGCCGAGCGCACCATCAACCGGATTGACCGCATGGTTCTCAGCGCCGGCCTTCTGGCGCTGTTAACTGGCGCGGCTCTTATGGTCATTCTCTCGCGCTTTGTTACACGCCCGCTGGAAGAGCTCTCGCGCGGCGTCCGCGCCTTTGGCATGGGCGACAGCGAGCACCGTGTGCCCCGGCACGGCACGCAGGAGGTGCGACAACTCAGCAGCGCATTTTCCGCGATGCGTCACCGGATCCAGGAAGCAAATCGGGCTTTGGTCGAATCCGAGAGGCTCGCGACCATCGGCAGCATGGCCAGCTCTGTCTCGCACGACCTTCGCCACTATCTTGCGGCGATTTATGCGAACTCTGAATTTCTCGCCTCCGACCGCGTTTCCCCGAAGGAGCGTGCGGAGATCTTTGCGGATATTCGCGCCGCAGTGCTCGGCACAACAGACATGATCGAATCGCTGCTCATCTTCAGCCGCACTGGTTCCAGCGCGAGACGATCGCATGAGTTGATGGCAACGCTTCTGGAGCGCTCAGCGGCGCTGGTGCGCGCACATCCCGATGCGGAGCGGGTTGCACTCAGGATTCGCTACGGCGAACCCGTGGAGACCGCAGTGTTTGTCGACGGCAAGCAGATTGAACGCGCGATCTTTAACCTGCTTCTGAATGCCTGCCAGGCGGTCCGTTCTCCCGGAGAGCTGCCCACCGTATCAGCGACCCTGGACGCGCAAGACCAGTTCATGGTTCTGAGCGTGGTAGACAACGGTGCGGGCGTCCCGGAGAAAATTCGCAACAAACTTTTTGAGCCGTTTGTCAGCGAGGGCAAGCAAAAGGGAACTGGTCTGGGTCTTACGCTGGCCCACCGGGTTGCGGTGGAGCATGGGGGAGACGTGGCTCTTCTCAGCAGCCGCCCTGGTGAAACCATCTTCCAGATGAAGGTGCCGCGTGCTTCCGCCATCGCGGATTCTATGCAGACACCGGAGGCCGAACGTCACGATCGGGTGATCGAAGATGAGAATGCGCGAATACGAAAATGAACGAACGCGGAAGAATGCGGGCGCCAATTGCAGTGTGTGGCGCGTGTTGGCGCTGGCTATAGGATTTCTTGGATACCCGGCGCACCTTCTCATAGCGCAGGCTGCCAGTCAACAGGCCGTCTCCGAGCAGATCCAGAAACTTACAGACGCGATCGTGCGCACGCAGTCGCAATTGGATGAGTCGCAGCGGCAGCTCGACGAACTGCGCCGGCAATTAACTGTGCTGCAGCGGGAATTAACCGGCGCTCAACCTGGCGCAGCCGTCGCGGACCCGCCTGCTTCGAGCTCTTCTGCGGCGCAACCCTCACCATCCGGGTCCTTGTCCGATGCGAATTCCGCCGACGTGAATGATCTTCGCGACCGCGTAGCACTCGAGGAGTCGCAGATCGTGACTCTCGATCAGGAAAAGGTGGAAAGCGCATCGAAATATCCGGTGAAGATCACCGGACTCCTGCTCCTGAACGGCTTTGTAAACACAGGCGCGGTCGATATGGCCGCAACGCCGACGGTCGCAGTTCCGGGTGCGGGAAGCACAGGCGCCTCAATGCGCCAGACGGTGCTCGGCTTTGACGCACGCGGCCCGCATCTTTTCGGCGCTCGCAGCTACGGCGATCTCAGCGTGGACTTCTATGGGAATCCGCAGTCCAGCACTACCGGCGCCATCTACTACTACACAAATCCCGCTTTGCTCAGGCTCCGCACCGCTCATGCCGCATTGCAATGGAGCCGCACCGAAGCCTACTTCTCTTTAGATCGCCCCATCTTCAGTCCGGATACCCCCGCATCGCTCACGGCCGTTGCCGAGCCGCCGCTCGCCTGGTCAGGGAATCTCTGGACATGGAATCCGCAGCTGGGCCTTCGGCAGGACCTGCGCATCGGCGACACTCACGACATGCGCCTTGAGGCGGCGGTGGTTAGTGTGGGCGATGCCCCGATCACGCCGCCGCCCGCTTCTACGTCTTCTGCGGCGCTGGTGAGCGGATCGGAGCAGAGCCGCTGGCCGGGCGTTGAAACGCATATCGCGCTGCTCGGTTCAGGATCAGACGAGGAGCGCAGCCACATTGGCGTCGGCGGGT
>JASHVE010000565.1 GCA_030039675.1 Acidobacteriaceae bacterium
TCAGCTCTGGAACGCATGGTCGAAGGCCGTACCAGCGTGCTGATCGCGCATCGACTCTCGACCGTGCAGCGCGCCGACACAATTCTCGTGATGCACAAAGGCCAGTTGCGCGAAATGGGCTCGCACCAGGAACTGCTCGCCCGCCGTGGCCTCTATTGGAAGCTCTATCAGTTGCAATACAAGGATCAGGAGATGGGCGTGGCGGCGGCTCCGCAGGTGGCGCCGGCAGTTTGAAACGGGTGGAGATCAGGAAGTGCAGGAAAAAGGAAAAGATGATCGAAAAGACAGAGCGAAAAAACACGGTGCGAAAAGTCGAGCTGTTTGATACCAGCCTGCGCGATGGGCTGCAGCAGCCGAATCTTGAGATCTCCGTGCCCAACGCAGTGATGCTGCTGGAGCGCATGGCCGCCTTCGGCGTAAAGTACGCCGAGATCGGCTTCGCCGGCGCCAACCAGTTTGTCACCGAGCTGGCCGGCGCGCTCGCCCATGTGGACACCGGCGCCATGAAGCTGGCGCTCTTTGGCCGCACGCGCGGGCGCGGCGCCCGCGTAGAAGACTGGCCCGACGTGCAGTTCATCCTCAGCCACAAGCGGCGCGTTCCCGTCGCTGTCATTGTGGTCAAGTCGCGGTTGCTCGACGTGCAGAAGTCCCTCGAAACCACGCCCGAAGAAAATCTGCTCATGACCCGGGAGACGATCGACTGCCTGCAATCGCACGGCCTCGAAGTGATCGTCGATCTCGAGCACGCAATCGACGCGAAATGTGGCCGCTGTGAAAATGGCAATCCCTGCGGCGACGATTTGGCAAAGCGCAGTCTCGACCATTTTCATCAGCTGACTGATCAGTGCGTGCAGCAGAAGGTGAGCCGCATCGTGGTGTGCGACACCAATGGCGGTGCAAGCCCTGAAGAGGTGTCGCACATCTTCGAGCAACTCCAACGCTATTTCCCGGGTGCGCAGTTCGGATTTCACGGCCACACTGACCGCGGCCTCGGCATAGCGAACACCCGCGCGGCCATTCTTGCAGGCGCCGTGCAGGTGCAAGGCACGCTGATCGGCACCGGCGAGCGCTGTGGCAACGTGAACCTCACCACGGTTGTGGGCGCGATGCAATTGCGCAACGAGGCAGAGTTTGTTTCCTCCACGTCGCTCACCGGCCTCACCAGCCTCGCGCACTCGGCCTACGGCGCCTTCGGGTTGGAGCCGCCGCACAGCGCGCCCATCGTCGGTGCCGGCGCCTTCGGCACGTGGGCGGGCATGCACGGCTCAAGCGAGCGCAAGAATCCCGGCGCCTATCTGTGGTGCGATCCATCGCGCGTCGGCGCCAATCCGGTGATCGGCGTCAACGCGCAATCCGGCCGCGCCAACATCATCCTGCTCTCTGAAACCCTTGGCGTGCCGCTCAACTCCGCGCAGGCGCAGGCCCTCATGGATGCAAATCAGGCCATGATCGAAGGCGGCGGCTTCACAGCCAGCGAAACCTCCTTCCGCCTGGCCTGCATGAAAGTGCTCGGCACGCTGCGCAACTGGTTCAGCGTGAAAAGCTGGCGCGTTTTCGACGAGTCCGACGAGATCGGCAGCCGGTTTGTACAGGCCTTCATCACTCTCACCGTCGGCGACACCACGATTGCCACCTCGCGTGCCGAAGGCACCGGCCCCGTGGACGCGCTTACCAAGGCGATGCGCAAGGAACTCGAAAAGTGGTATCCCGCGCTTGCTGAGATGCGGCTGGGCACCTTCACCGTTGCGGCGCTCGATGTCTCGGCGCACGATTCCGCCGCGCACGTCCGCGTCACCGTCAGTTTCCACGCCGATGGTCACGAGCCATGGATCACCGCTGGCGTCAGCAGCGACCTGAACCAGGCCGCGCTCATGGCCATCGTCGACGGCTTCTACTATTGGCTGTTGAAGAAGAGCGAGGAATCCGCAGCAATCGCAGGCGAAGCGGCGCAAATCTCGGCCGGAGTCGCTTGAGATCACACACTCGCAGTCTGGCAGAAAGCCGCGCATCTCTGGCATCCTAAGCAGAACGGACTGCCCGACGATTCTCGGGCGGATCGTTGCGCCGATCTTATTCGTTATGAGCACATCGAATACCGCGAGTGCAGTGGCGCTATCGCCGGCTCCTTCCGAGGCCAGCAAACGGCTTTTGCCCTGGCTGGTCGCGGTCGCGTTCTTCATGGAGTCGCTGGACACCACCATCCTCAACACCGCCGTGCCCGCCATCTCCGAGGCGCTGCATGTGGAGCCGCTGAGCATGAAGGCTGTGCTGGCCAGCTACACCCTCAGCCTCGCGGTCTTCATTCCCATCAGCGGCTGGATGGCCGACCGTTTCGGTACGCGCCGCGTCTTTGCCTCGGCGATTGGCATCTTCACGCTGGGGTCGTTCCTGTGCGGCATCTCCACAAACATCCATCTGCTCGTCGCCTGCCGTGTTTTGCAGGGCATGGGCGGCGCAATGATGGTTCCCGTGGGCCGGCTCACGCTGGTGCGCGCGTTTCCAAAATCTGACCTCATTCGCATCATGAGCTTCGTCGCCGTGCCCGCGCTCATCGCGCCCATGCTCGGCCCCATCTCCGGCGGCCTCATCGTCGGCTATTTTCACTGGCGCCTGATCTTCTTCCTCAACATTCCCATCGGCGTCGTCGGTCTGGTGATGGTCTACCTGCATCTGCCCGACTATCGCGAGGAGAAGACCCATCCCCTCGACCTTGTCGGCTTGATTCTCTTCGGCTCGGGCATCGCTCTGCTCTCCTATGTGCTCGAAGTCTTCGGTGAGCACACACTCAGCGTGCGCGAGATTGTTGCAATGCTTGTGATCTCCGGCACGCTGTTGTGCGGCTACTGGCTCCATGCGCGCGGACTCGAATTCCCGCTTCTCGATTTGAAGCTTTTTGGCATTCGTACCTTTCGCGCATCGGTGAATGGAGGCCTGTTTACGCGGCTCGGCATCGGCGGCGTGCCGTTCCTGCTGCCGCTGCTCTATCAAACCGGACTGGGCTACACACCCATTCAATCCGGCCTGCTCATCATGCCCCAGGCAATTGCTGCCATGGGCATGAAAGCGATCATGAAGCGGCTGCTCGGCGCCATTGGTTATCGCGGCGTGCTGGTCTCGAACACGCTCATCATCGGCGCGTTGCTGGCTCTGTTTAGCACCATCGGAGAACATACGCCCGTTTGGTACATCGTCATGCTCGCGTTTTTCTTTGGTGGCTTCACGTCACTGCAATACACCAGCATGAACACGCTCGTGTACTCCGACATTGCCGAGCACGATACCAGCGCCGCCAGCACCATCGCCAGCACCATGCAGCAGATGGCTATCAGCTTCGGCGTGGCCGTAGCCGGCTTGACTACCGCCTTCTTTCTCCCCGGCAGCTCATCTTCCCAGCCCGCAGAGATGATCCACGGCATTCACAAGGCGTTCTGGGTGCTCGCAGCGCTTACCGTCGCCTCCACAATCGTGTTTGCCAGCTTGCAACGCGATGATGGCGAAGCAGTAAGCCAGCGAAAGATCCTGCATCCGGACGGCTGATTGGGTAGGGAACACGGAATCGTGTCGTGTCCACATGATTCTGTAATCGAACCCTTGAACGTTGGTGCCCCAGGTCTCGATTTTGAGACCTGGGAAAGCACGAAACTACGCGGATACAGCCA
>JASHVE010000566.1 GCA_030039675.1 Acidobacteriaceae bacterium
TACATACCGGTGGTTCCGCACGCGAGGCGGCATCGCGTTCCGCTGCTGCTGGTCTTCGCGATCATGAACCGGCCCTACATATTGGACCTTCGTCCGGGCCACAGCTTCGTGGAATTCATGGTGTCTCGCGGATTCGATGTCTACCTGCTGGATTGGGGAAGCCCGGGAATCGAAGACAAGAATCTCAGGTTCGATGACTATGCATTGGAATACCTTCCGCGGGCTATTCGGAAAGTGAAGTCCATCGCGGAATCAGAAGTGTTCAGCATGCTGGGATGGTGCATCGGAGCGATTCTGACCACAATTTATGCTGCGATGCGCCCAGACGAAGGGCTGCGCAATCTCGTGCTGCTGACTGCGCCGCTTGATTTCTCGAAACGCGAGAATCTGACCTTTGCGCGGTGGACGGACGAAAAATATTTCGATGT
Organism: Acidobacteriaceae bacterium; assembly: GCA_030039675.1. Classification (GTDB taxonomy): domain Bacteria; phylum Acidobacteriota; class Terriglobia; order Terriglobales; family Acidobacteriaceae; genus Telmatobacter. The sequence continues at coordinate 429 of JASHVE010000566.1, forward strand.
CGAAAAGGTGCTGGCTGCGTTCGGCAACATGCCTGGCGAAATGATCGACTACGGAGCCAGGACCCTGAAGCCCGTCGACAACTATATCGCAAACTACTGCAAACTCTGGGATAACCTCGATTCTCCACGGGCTGTCGAGGCGTGGCACGCGATGAACACCTGGGTCACAGACAATATTCCCATGGCCGGGGCAGCCTATCGCCAGTTGATTGTCGACTTCTATCGCAATGATTCATTGATGGCGGGTAAGCTGTACATGCGCAATCAGCGGGTAAACCTGCGCAACATCGAAGCCAACCTTCTCAACGTAATTGCCGAAGAAGACCACCTGACTCCGCCTTGCCAGTCCGAAGCAATTCTGGAAAAAGTATCCAGCGTGGACAAAGAAATCTTCCGTGTGCCCGGCGGCCACATCGGAATCATGGCAGGCAGCAATGCGCACAAAACCACCTGGCCCTACGTCGAACAGTGGCTCACTGCGCGTTCCTTCTAAAGCCTGCCGATCGTGCAGCTCCTGGACGTTCGCCCAGGAGCCCGCAGGATGATCGGCTCTTACATATAGATTCCGCCGTTGACGTTGATTTGCTGGCCGGTGATACAGTCGCCGTCGCAAACAAGGAATGCGACGGCCTTTGCAATTTCCTCCGGCCTCGCAAGCCGCTTCAGCGGAATCCGGGCTTGAATCTGCTTGAGGATCTCAGCGGGGATGGCCGCAACCATCTCCGTCTCGGTGAACCCGGGAGCAACCACGTTGGCGGTGATGTTGTACTTGGCTAATTCAAGCGCCAGCACTTTTGTGAAGGCGATGATGCCCCCCTTGCTAGCAGCATAGTTCGCTTGGCCGAAATTGCCGGCCTGCCCCACGAACGACGCAATGTTCACGATGCGTCCATATTGCTGTTCGATCATCGCGGGCACGACAGCGCTGGTGCAGTAGAAAACGCTGTTCAGGTTCGTTGCAATGACCTCTGCCCAGTCCTCATCGGTCATTTTGCGGAACGACCGGTCACGCGTGATCCCCGCATTGTTCACGAGGATGTCGATGTGGCGAAAGTGATCCCGGACTTCACTGACGAGCCGGCGGGCATGCTGGCGGTCGGAGATATCTCCCTGGAAGAGCTTGCACTCGCAGCCTGTTTCGTGAAGGTGATCTCTCACTTCCTCGGCTGCGATGAGGCTCGCCCGGTAGTTGATTGCAATATCTGCACCTCTTTCTGCAAGTTCGAGGGCGATAGCCCGGCCAATACCGCGGGAAGCTCCCGTAATGAGCGCGACCTTGCCTTCAAGAGACCGTGTAACTCGAGCATCACTTTGCGGATAAATGGCGGTAATCATATCAAGCTCCTGTCTCTTTGGGTGTTAGTTGAGTGACTCGAAGATGGCTGCGATTCCCTGACCACCACCGATGCACATTGTTACTAATGCGTATTGGCCTCCGATCCGGCGCAATTCGTGGAGAGCTTTCACCGTGCAAATGGCTCCCGTCGCGCCGAGAGGGTGACCTAGCGAGATACCGCTTCCGTTTGGATTAGTCTTCTCCGGCGGCAGGTCCAGGCTCCGTCGCACCGCGAGAAGCTGAGCAGCAAATGCTTCGTTCAGTTCGATCACATCCATCTGCCTCTCGTTCAGGCCTGTGCGTTCAAAGACCTTGCGCACCGCCGTGATCGGTCCAACCCCCATAATTCCCGGTTCAACTCCCGCCACCGAATAACCCACCAGCCGCGCCATCGGCTTCATTCCCATGGATAGAGCGGCGTGACGCTCCATCAGAAGAACGGCCGCGGCCCCATCGTTAATGCTGGAGGCGTTTCCCGCAGTGACCGTGCCCTCAGGATCGAATGCAGGCTTGAGTTTTGCCAGCGCTTCCATTGAAGCATCCGCACGCGGCGACTCATCGGTAACAAACTGCGTTGGGCCGCCCTTGGTTGCCAGTTCGATGGGAATGATCTGGTCCTTGAATCTGCCCGCGGTAATTGCAGCGATCGCCCGGCGATGACTCTCGACAGCCAGCGCATCCTGATCTTCGCGTGACACCTCCCACTTGCGTGCAATGTTCTCGGCGGTGATGCCCATATGCACCTCGTCGAAGGGATCTGTCACCGCGGCGACCAACGCGTCAACTGCTTTTGCATCGTTCAGACGCGCGCCCCAGCGCATCGAAGGCAGCCAATACGGTGCCCGGCTCATCGATTCAGCTCCGCCGCCGATTGCCGCGTCGCAGTCTCCATGCAAAATCGCCTCGGCGGCCGTGATCACTGCCTGCAGACCGCTCCCGCAAAGGCGGTTCACCGTCATTGCTGCTGTCTCCACGGGCACGCCGCCGCGCAGGGCCGCTACGCGCGCCAGGTACATATCTTTCGGCTCGGTATGAATGACATTGCCGAAAACAACATGCCCGATCGCGGCCGGGTTGATGCCTGAACGGCGCACGGACTGGCATACGACCTTTGCCGCCAGTTCCGTGACGGGTGTGTCTTTCAATGCGCCGCCAAACTTGCCGATAGCCGTGCGCACCGCGCTGAGAACAACAACATCTCGGGCTTCCATGGTCCCCTTCCTTCTTCTGTCACTGGTCTGGTTGTGCTCTTTGAGGCCAGCATGCGTGCCCATAGCTGGGCGTTCTGTGCGCCTGCCGAATTGAGGCCCTGCGGATGAAAAACCGGTCGGGCAGATCTTTCAGACGGGACTAACATCCCGATGCGCGTTCTTGCGCAAGCCCGATCAACTTTCCAGATCTCGGACCGCCTCTTGAGGATGCCCACTCCTTGCGGCGCTTATGCCTGCGGCAAGAGTTGAAATCAGGAGACCAGGCGATCTGAGATCCTGGCCCATGAGAGTGCTCCGGCTGTATTACTTTAGTCCGTGACGGAGGTCACAGGATCAGGCCAGGCCATGCACCGGTTCAACCTGGCAGGGTTCCGCTGCCGGCCGCAATGGAAAAAGTCACTTCGTTTTGGTGTTATACTGCAGTGCAGCAAAATACTCCTGATACATCACACGCCGGGGCGGAGGGATAGATATGGGCGTGCTTCAGACTGAGACCGTAAGATTGGTCGAGATGCCTTTTACGCTGGAAGGCAAAACTGCCATCGTGACCGGCTCCGGCCGCGGAATAGGAAGAGCCATCGCAAAACGGCTTGTATCTGCCGGCGCTTGCGTCATGCTCAATGATCTCGATGAAAAGATGTTGCTGGAGTCGAAGGAGGCTCTGGCTGATCCGCAGCGCGTGAGCTTCATCAAGGGCGATCTTACCGATCCGCTCGTCCCCGGGCAGATTGTCGATGCCACTCTGGACGCCTTCAAGTCGATCGACATCATTGTGAACAATGCAGGATATAGCTGGGATAACGTGATCCAGAAGACTACGGATGAACAGTTCGGGGCCATGCTTGAGATTCATCTCGTCACGCCGTTTCGCCTGCTTCGGGCAGCCTCACAGTACATTCGAACCGCCGCCAAGCAGGAGATCGCCAGTGGCCAGCGAATCATGCGCAAGGTAGTCAACATCACCTCTATTTCAGGGACCGACGGCAACGCTGGACAGGTCGGGTACTCTGCAGGAAAGGCCGGCGTGATCGGATTGACCAAGACTCTGGCCAAAGAGTGGGGCCGCTACAACGTCAACGTGAATGCAGTGGGATTTGGTTTGATTGAAACGCGCCTCGTGCAACCCCTCAACGCCGAAGGGGCGTCGATGGAGATGCACGGCCACCAGATTCGATTGGGCGTGCAGCCAAGCCTCCTGGAATCAATTAAGAGTGCCTGCCCTCTGGGCCGTTTGGGCACACCGGAAGAGGCGGCAGGGGCAGTACTATTCTTCTGCTCGCCGTTGTCAGACTATGTTACGGGCGAAGTGCTGATATGCGGTGGCGGGCTCCACTTCTGACAACGCCTGTTCCAATGCATTCTCGATTTCCTGGGCGCACCCGAGCTCTTCATCCAAAGTGAGAATGCCCGCCTCGTCTACCAGTCTGCACACCTCAATCCAGTGATAAAGACTGCATTCTTCGCTCGAATCGAAGGAGTCCAGGCTCGGCCTTCTTTGCGGAACGGCGCCCCGAGTTGATTCCATGACTCCTTGCATAATCACCTCCGGCGATCGCGGCGCTTCGACACGTCTTTTGACGAAACAGTAGCACAACTCTTTCCCAACGCCTGCGACAAAATGTCGATCGCTATGTAGACCCGCCTAATCCCTTCTCGGTGCCGCTCCGAAGAGCGGAGGAGGATGCACTTGCGTCTGTGACAGCAGTCACTGCGCGAGGCTTCCAAATCGTGATGACCTATCTTTCGCGAAGTCCCTCAGATAAAGGCACTCCGAAAATCCGCCTCAGGCACTCCCGGAGGTATCCCCATGCAGTACCCCACCAT
>JASHVE010000567.1 GCA_030039675.1 Acidobacteriaceae bacterium
CGCCTTTTCGGATTCGGCATTGCAATTCCTTTCGTTTCGTCACTCGCGGACCTTCCCGCTCAGGTCGCCGCACGATATGCGCCGGCTGCACTGCTCTGAGTAACGAGCCCTCGCTAATCGCGAGGAGCTTGATTCTTCAGGACTTAACCCGGCTGCGTAACCCGGCCAGCGCCTCCCAGCGGGGATCGGTTGGACCCGCATCGCACGAGCATGGCTGGTTGTTCCGGTTTGCACCACAGCGGGGGCAAAGTCCCTTGCAGTCGGGCTTGCACAGCGTCCTGACCGGCAGGGACAAAAGCACCTGCTCGCGCAGCACATCTTCAAGCGCAAGACTGTCTTTCTGATAATAACCGATTTCGGTCTCCGGCGCTGAGATCGCGCGTTCCCCGGTGTCGGAATCGGCGCCCACCGGCCGGAAGATGAGATCGAACTCCGCGGCCAGGGGAACCGCAACCGGCTCGACGCAGCGCGCGCATGGCACCAGCACTGCGCCCGAAAAGCGGCCTTTGAGCCGGATGTCGGCGACAACTTCCTTTGGGCCCCGATGTTCGTGGATCACTTCGGCGCGGCCCGCGGCGGCTAGCGGGCCAGACTGCTCAATCTCATCCCCGAAGCCGATGGCGCCGGGCGTAAGCTCAAGGTCGAATTCCACCGGTTCCTTCTCGAGCTCGCTTACTTTGAACTCCATATTCAAAGCCTAAAGCAGAGACAACCAAATAGGAAATACCCGGCCCTGATTGCACGAACCCCACACCAACCACCAGAGTGGCGAGATTGGATTTCGCCAGCCTCGAAGGCCTGAGCGCATAACAGGCAGCCGTTTACAATTCTGCGAGTTTATGCGGGAAAAAGTCCTGCGATTCGATACGAATTCATATTGAAAAACTTGGCGCGAACCGCATGCATCACCCCGAGCGCCCATCGAATCCTATCCAGTATCATCGGTGTGACGGTCGCTCGCCCGTTCGCCTGAATTCAAAATCCCGAGGCATTCTCCATGAAATTTTCTGCTTCCCTCGTTGTTTGTGCTGCGGCTACCGGTGTGCTGTTGCCCGCCGGATCTCTCTTTGCGCAACAGGTCATCACAGGGCCCGCCGCCTATGCCGATTGGAGCCAGCAAAAGCCTGGCGTGATGCGCAAGATTACTTCCGCCGATCTGCCGGCGCCGTATGCGACCGAGTCCGCGGACAACGGGCCGCATGTGATCAATCGGCCCAAGGATGCGTGGCCGGTTGCTCCGGCTGGATTCAAAGTGGAGCTCTATGCCGGCGGCGACGCCGCCACTCCCATGCAGCGCGCCGACGATATCCGGAAGACCTACGGGCCCACTTCAGGCACCTTCGTTATGCCGCGTGTCATCCACACGGCGCCGAATGGTGACTTCTTCGTGGCTGACTCCCAGGCGGGATCGATCTTTGTCCTGCGCGGCGTCACCGCGGACGGCAAGGCAGAGACCGTGAGCCAGTTTGCCACCGGACTCGACCATCCCTTCGGCATCGCCTTTTATCCCGCCGGGCCGAATCCGCAATACATCTACGTGGGCACGGCTACGGAGATTGTGCGCTTCCCCTACAAGTCCGGCGAACTGAAAGCCGAAACCAACACGCCGGAAACGATCGTGCCCGATATCCCTGGGTATGCGCAGCTACGCGGCGGCGGCCACTGGACGCGCGACGTGGTCTTCGCGGCTGACGGCAGGCACATGCTCGTCTCCGTAGGCAGCGGGTCGAACATCGATGATCCTGACACGCATCCGCGCGAGTTTCATCGCGCCGATGTGCTCGAATACACGCCGAACGGCAAATTTGTCGAGGTCTATGCCTACGGCATCCGCAACTGCGTAGGCGAGGCCATCAATCCCACCACGGGTCAGCTCTGGTGCTCGACCAACGAGCGCGACGCGCTGGGCAGCAATCTGCCACCCGACTACGTGACCCACATCGAAGAAGGCGGCTTTTACGGCTGGCCCTGGTATTACATCGGCGCGCACAAAGATCCGCGGCTCCCCGAGCCCTGCGCCGATGGCACCGGTCCGAATCCGCAGTTGACTGCTCCGCTCTCGACAGTGCAGGCCATGAGTTGCAAGCGCGTGGATCTTTCTTCGAAGGTGCTTACGCCGGACGTACTGGTGCAGCCCCACATGGCTTCACTGGAAATGACCTTCTATCCGACGCACACCGCAGGTTTCCCGTCCGAGTACGACGGATATGCATTCGCCGCGGAACATGGATCGTGGAATCGCGCGCGCCGTGGTGGCTACGAAGTGATCATGATCCCGATGAAGAACGGCAAAGCGACCGGGGCCTACGAGGACTTCCTCACCGGCTTCGTGACGGCGGACGGTCAGGTCTGGGGCCGACCCGTGGGCGTTACCGTGGGCCATGACGGCGCGGTCTATGTGACGGATGACGGCTCGCGCAGCATCTGGCGCGTGGTGTACACCGGAAAGTAAGAGCATCCGCAAGAAGAAGGCTGGTAGCGAACGGCGACACTTGCCGTTGTTTGTTGCCGGCCTTTGCTCCCGCTTCTCGCATACCGGTAGAGTGGCAGTATGTCGGCGCCGCTTCCCATATCTCAAAACCCTCCTGCCGACCGTGCCGCGTGGGCAAAAGAGCTGCGCGCTTTAATAGCGCTCGCAGTGCCCGTGGTGCTGAGCGAACTGGGCTGGATGGCGCAGGGTGTTGTGGACACGATCATGGTGGGCCGGCTGGGCCCGGCGGCGATTGGCGCCGTAGCCCTGGGCAATGCCGTCTGCTATACGCCGTCGCTGTTCGGCGTCGGCTTAATGCTGGGTTTGGACACGCTCGTCGCGCAAGCCTATGGCCGTGAAGATCACGATGAATGCCATCGCTGGCTGGCACAGGGCGTATACGTAGCCTGCATCGCCACGCCTTTGATCATGCTGCTGATCGGCGCTGCGAGCCTGGGCTTCACGCACTTCGGCATTACGCCGGAAGTAGCTGCACCGGCCGCCGGTTACCTGAGAATTCTGAACTGGGGCACGCTCCCCCTGCTGCTCTATGCGGGCACGCGGCGTT
>JASHVE010000568.1 GCA_030039675.1 Acidobacteriaceae bacterium
CACTTTTCCGGCTTTTGTTAACCTTTAGCGTGATCTAATTCGCTCGATCTTCGTATTTATTTCGCCAATTGTGCGAGCTTGCCAATGGAAATACAGTTTGGAAAGGAGTCGACGGGCTATCATGGAGCCGTTGTCCGGTGCTCATTCAATGCGCCGGCTTGTGGTCGCAGATAGGGTGCTGCCCCAAAAGTGTTAGAGCGTCGCCGTGCTTCTTGAATATCGCGCACGATTCAACCAGAGATTTCACGAAGGGGACTACGCGTCACTTCTCGCGCTATTGCAGCAGCGCTGCGGCGTGGGGATAGAGTTTCGCGTTGCGGAGACGCCGATCTTTGTTCCTCCGGCACTCCTTCAGGACATGGCGGCCGTCGGCGCTGATCTAGCTAAGTGGCTGGTCGGGCACGAGGCGTATCTCGATGCCGCGCGCAATGCGATTCCCGCCGGCTACTGTGTGCCGGACGAGACTGCACATCCGAATTTTCTTACCGCCGATTTTTCCCTGGTCCGGGAATCCGGCGGGAAGCTCGCGCCCAAGCTCGTCGAGATTCAGGCGTTTCCTTCGGTGTACGGCTATCAGGTTGAGTTGTGCTCCGCCTACAGGGATGCGTTCGAACTGGATACCCAACTGCATGTTTTTCTGGGTGGCTTGAACGAAGCCGACTATTGGAAGCTGTTAACCCAGACAATCGTCGCGAACCATGACCCCGAAAACGTGGTTCTGCTCGAAATCGACCCAGTCCATCAAAAGACGCGGCCTGATTTCGAGGTGATGGCGCGCCGTCTCGGCATTGTGGTCGTGGACATCGTTAGTATCGAAGCGATTGGAAACAGGCTACATTACCGCAATGAGGCTGGGCGTCTGGTCCCCATTCGCAGGATCTACAACCGGGCCATTGCCGATGACTTGATCGCGCGCAATGTCCGGTTGCCGTTCGACTGGACGCAGACGTGGGATGTAGAGTGGGCCGGCCACCCCAATTGGTATTTCCTCATAAGTAAATTTTCTCTTCCGTGGCTTTCCGGCCTGGCACTGCGGCATGCGGTGGTGCCCCCGGCAGTGTTTCTGAGTCATCTTATAGAGGGACTGGGCCGCGAAGAACTGGCTGCGGCAGGTGTGGCGCTGCCCCCTGGTTCAAGCGCTGACACTGTTTACGAGAGCCTTCTGCTGAAACCGCTGTTCTCTTTTGCGGGTAAGGGAATTCTGTTCGAGCCGTCGCAGGCGCAACTGGAAGCGATTCCAGCCGCCAAGCGCGGTGAGTTCTTAGTCCAGCAGCGTATGCGCTTCGAGCCGACGATCGAGACCCCGCATGGGTTGACTCAGGCAGAGATTCGAATCCTGTACCTCTGGCCAGATGGCGGCAACCTCACGCCGGCTCTGTCTCTTGTGCGCCTGGGACGGGGTAAAATGATGGGCGTGGACCACAACAAAGGCCAGAAATGGGTAGGCGCCTCGGCTGCATTCTTCCCGGGTTGATTGTGCACCAGTTTTGAGCGATCTCAAAAAGGCTAAAAAGTTCTAAATGAGTCAGTACCAATCTTTGGGAGGTTACCGTTCAGAAAACTTTGGTGCCGTTTTACGCCTCTGAAAATTTCGCTAGAGTGGCCGAGATGCCTAATATTGGGTCCAGGATTTGGTCTATGCCATTCGAGAAGTCGGGTTTTTCCGTTCCCCCTGAGGCCGCTGATTCCAACGCGACGCGGCAAGAAGTTCGGTGCGCCGTGCGTTTCCCTCTCACATTGCCGGTGGTGGTGGCAACAGAAAGCGGAGATGTAGCTGCGCAGACTAAGAATGTGTCTGCGAACGGAGTCCTTTTCGAACTCGACCGGGACCTGTCTGTAGGCCTTGGTATCCATTTCGATCTGCGTATGCCCCGCACGGTACTCGGCACTCCCCACGATGTGTTAGTTCATTGCACTGGACGTGTGGTACGCTGCTCCATAAGCCACAATCAGCATTTCGCCGCCGCCACGATCGACGAATATCGATTTGCAGAGCAGTGAATTAGCTGGTGCACGGGCTGCAGCCAACTATGGATTTCCTTGACGATGCCCCAGAGGGCGAAGTTCTTGACGCCACTGTCAAGCCTGGCACGATTCGCATCATCCTTGCGGATTCGCAGGCCATTTACCGTGTCGGAATTCGCAAAGTTTTTGCCTTGGAAGATGACCTTCGCGTCGTAGCGCAGGCGGACTCTCTCGACAGTCTGCGTTCGGCCATCGCACGTTATCCGAGTGACGTTGTGCTGCTTGAGGGCGGCCTTCTTGCCGGAACCGCGAACGTGATCCCCGAACTTTTGCGCCTCGCACCTGACGTGAAGCTCATTGTGCAGGCGGTCGCCACCGACGAGAGCCACACGGTGGAGCTGTACCGCCGCGGCGTGCGCGGCATCGTGAACCGCTCCATTTCGCCGGACCTGCTTGTCCGGTGCGTGCGCAGGATTGCTGCGGGTGAGACCTGGATTGACAACCAATCAGTCAATTGGGTGATTGAGGCCTACCGCGCTCAGGCTGCCGCTCTGGTGAGTCCGCGCAGCCAGCCGCGCCTGTCGCCTAAGGAACTGGCCATCATCACGTGTATTACCCAGGGAAAGCGGAACAAGGAGATTGCGTTCCAACTGGGAACCACTGAGCAGGTGATCAAGAACTATTTGCGCAAGATCTACGACAAGCTCGGCGTTTCAGATCGCCTCGAGCTGGCCCTCTACTGTCTCCACAACAAGATCATTCAGTCTGACGCCGACGAAGAAGCAGTGGCGCAAAAGGTCGTTACCAGTTAGGTTCCGGCGGCGCGTCACTGGGTTCGATTGGCTTCCCCTCGCAATCACACTCCACCGGCGCTTGCCCGTTGCCGCTGGATTTGCGCGCCGTCTCCAGCAGCCGGATGAATTCGGCGAGTTCCGCGCTGCTCATGTGGCCGAGCAGTCTGCGGGGCACTTGCGGAATCACGGGATCCATGGCCTTGAGCAGTTCCAGGCCAGCCTCGGAGATTTGCGTCCAAACGGCGCGCCGGTCGTTACGGTCGCGGCGCTGGCGAATGAGCTTGAGTCCCTTAAGGCGGCGCAGCAGCCGCGTAATGTCCGGTTCCGCGGTGATCATTCGATCGCCGATGGCTGCACAGGTCAGTCCGTCAGGCTGAGCACCGCGCAGAATCCTCAACACGTTGTACTGCGTTGACGTGATGCCCCAGTCCCGAGTCCTGCGATGGAGCGCCCGCTGCAGGGAGTCCGAGGTGCGCAGAAGATTGAGAAAAGCCTCCTCTTCCAGGCTGGAAAATGGCGGCTGCTGCGCGATCTCCTGTCTCAGGCTAACCATCGGGTACTCCGACACGTCCAATGCGCTCCGCATCGATCCTGGGCATCAATTTCAACGGAATCAAGACCGGCGCGCACCGCAATGCCCATGTCCTTAGGATGTCGCAGACACTTTGTTCGTTGCAACAGATATATTCGGCAAATAGCAAATGCCTGAGCGTTGCGAGCAGCCCTCCCTGTATGTGCAACAGCCGCCAAAGTATTGGCAAATAGCGCTATTTTTCCCGGGGAAGGAGCCCGGTCCCGGTCTCAAAACGTCTTTGAAGACAAAGACGCCTGTAACTTCTGTCCCAGCATAGAGGACAGATTACCTGTAGATCAGACCATTTTGCGATGAATTTCTTTCGTCTCACTAAATGAGGGGCATTGTGAAGCTTCACAACCATCTGATGCCGGACTAATATATCCGCAGCGTCAGGTTCTCGATTACGCGCGCCGCGAATTTCTTAACGCAGCGGGCTCACACCATTCCTGGAACGTCCTTGCAATTGGAGCAGTGGCTATGTCAGAAAATAGCGAGAATCTTCCGAAAACGATTACGAGACGGCGATTTATCCTTGGCGTGATTGCCGGCGGAGCGGCGGTAGGAGCGGCAAGCTATCGGTTTCTGGCTCCGCACGGCCGCACAATCTCCGCTGCAGGCGAGCGGCTGATTACGATCAATGTGAATGGCAAGCCACGGCGTGTAGACGTCATGAAGCAGGAGACGCTGGCGTGGACGCTGCGCTACAAGCTCGGCCTTACCGGAACAAAACTTGGCTGCGACCGTGCCGAGTGCGGCGCCTGTACAGTGATGATCGACGATGTGCCGCACTACAGTTGCTCGGTTCTGACACACACGGTCCGCGGCCGCAACGTTACCACGATCGAGGGCCTGGCTTCGGCAGACGGCAAGCTGCATCCGGTGCAGCAGGCGGTGATTGACGAGCAGGGCTTTCAATGCGCGTTCTGCATGTCGGGGTTCATCATGTCGACGGTCGGATTCCTCAAGACGAATCCCAATCCAACCCGGAAAGAGCTGGCGCACGGCATCTCGGGCAATCTATGCCGCTGCCAGGACTACAACAAGATCCTCGACGCGATGATGCGCGGCGCTGAGTACATGAGAGATGGCGTTCCCGCAGGCAGGACACTGACTGCTACTGGTGCAAACCCAGCTGCCGGAGACGATGCGTCTATGGTGCTGGCGAGGAGGGCCTGAGTTATGGCGATTACGAATGCGAAGAATGCGAGCCAGCCTGCCAACCCGAGCGATCGTGAGTACGGTGCAGGCCACAAGCTGGTCGGCAAAAACTATACCACCCCCGACCTCATCGCCAAAGTTACAGGAACGTCGAAGTATGCGGAGGATTTTCGCGCCGAAGGGATGCTCTTCTGCCGGCTGGTGCTGAGCCCTACGCCGCATGGTCGGATCAGGCATATTGACGTCAATGAGGCGCTGGCAGTGCCGGGCGTGAAGGGGATCCTCACGGCAGACGACATTCCCGCACAAGCCGATTTCCTCAACGACAACGGGCAGACGATCAAAGCCAGCAAATGGGGTGAACGCGCACTTACCAACGAGCCGGTGTACCAGGGCGATCCGATTCTGGCCGTTGCCGCCGTAGATGAACTGACGGCGGCCGAAGCGATTGAGAAGATCAAAATCGACTGGGAAGAATTGCCGTTCGTGATCGATCCGTTGGAGAGCCTGCGGCCGGGCGGGCCGAATCCGCGCGAGGATGGAAATGTTTGGACAAGACCGAAGGACCATCCCGGCCCGGCGCAGCTTACGGAACTGAAGTGGACGGAAGGGGATTTCGAGGATTACCGGCAGGGCAGGCTGCCGATGGGAGAAGCGCCGGACGAGTGGTCGTTCGGGGATCTCGACGGAGGCTTCAAGAACGCAGCGCTGGTGCTCGACGAGTCGTTCATCACACCAGATGTAAGCCACCAGTGCCTGGAGACGCGTACGGCCATGGCCTACTGGCAGAATGGGAAGCTCTACATCCACTCCGGCACGCAGAGCACAGCGCAAACCGTGCCCGCTATCGCGCGCTGGATGAATATGGACCCGAACAGCGTGGTGCTCATCAGCGAGTACACGGGCGGCGGGTTTGGCAGCAAGGTGACAGGTACCGTCATCATGATCATTCCCGCCATCCTCTCGAAGAAGCTGAACGCGCCGGTGATGATGCGCATCAGCCGCGAGGAAGAGCACTTCATCGGCCGGGCCCGGCCCAGCGTGGAGGGGCGCGTGAAGGTGGGCTTTGACAAGAGCGGCCGCATCACGGCGCTGGACATGTTCGGGGTGTGCAACAGCGGCGCCTACGAAGCGGCCGGCGACAACGGATCGTCGGGCAGCATCGTGTCGCTGCTCTACCAGCCGCCGGCCATGCGCTGGCGGGGCGTCACGGTGATGACCAACACGCTGACGCGCAGCGCCATGAGCGCGCCGG
>JASHVE010000569.1 GCA_030039675.1 Acidobacteriaceae bacterium
CTTAGCCGACTCGCAAAGAGCGCGAATCGCCGAAGGTGGGGCACCCGGCCGGCGAGGTTAAGCGGAGCATACGATGACTCGTCATTTGCAACGACTGCGGTACGCTGCTCCCTTTGCTCGCGAACCATGAGCGAGTGCGTGCTTGCATTCGCAGCTTCCTCCGGTTCGTGAGATGTACGCAGCTCCGCTCAAGGTAAACTGGAGATGCATGGATCTTCCGCCTGAGAGTTCTGCTCAAGAGGTTTCCACGGCGCATATTGTGACGGACCCGGCGCGGGCAGGAGAGCTCTTTGAGCAGTCTGCGGCGATCATGGCGCGGCTGCGCGCTCCGGGCGGCTGCCCGTGGGACCGCGAACAGAGCTTCGACTCGATCCGCAAATACACGCTGGAAGAAGCGTATGAGGTCTTCGACGCCATCGAGCGGCGGGATTTTCCGCATCTGGCCGAGGAGCTGGGCGATCTGCTGCTGCAAGTTTTGTTCTACGCGGAGATGGCGGCCAACGAGGGACATTTTACGATCGCCGATGTGCTCGAGCATCTGAATCGCAAGCTGATCCGGCGGCATCCGCATGTGTTTGGCGAAGAGGCCTCGAAGGCTGCCGGTAACCGCGCGGATGTGAATGCAGACGTAGAAGGTTCCGCGGCAGCGGTTTTGCGCAACTGGGAAGAGATCAAGGCTGCGGAGAAGCAGGGTAAAGCAAAGATCCTGGCAAATTCCGGGGCAGCGGAGCCGGTTTCGCGGCTCGATAGTGCGCTGCGGGCCCTGCCGGCGCTGGCGGAGGCGGCAAAGCTGGGTGCGACAGCGAAGAAATCGGGGTTCGACTGGCCGCACTGGAGGGATCTGCTGCCGAAGCTGGCGGAAGAGACGGCGGAGCTGGAGGCCGAAGCGGCTTCGGGCGACCCGGCGCGCAAGCCAGCGATCGAGGCGGAGCTTGGCGATCTGCTATTCACAGTAGTTAACCTGGGCCGGCATCTGGGCGTGGATGCAGAGATGGCGTTGCGCGGATGCAATCTGCGTTTTCGGCAGCGCTTTCGCGAGATGGAGCGGACGTCGGCACGACCGCTGGAAGAGCTTTCGGCCGATGAACTGGAAGCGCTGTGGGCGCGAGCGAAGCGAAAGCTTGCGACGGAGGGGGCGAGCGTTGCTCGCACGGAGGGGAGTGGACGCGAGGCGCGGCCATGATCCGGATTCGTTCCTGCGAGGGCTTCGACGAGTTCGAGGCCTGCGTACAGCTCCAGATCGAGACGTGGGGCTACGACGAGAGCGAGATCATTCCGCGCAAGACGTTCCTTTTGGCGCAGAAGATCGGCGGGCAGGTGATGGGCGCCTTTGATTCGCACGAGGCGGCGGATCATCTAAAGGATGGTGGGGAAACCCTGGTGGGTTTCGCGATGTCTTTGCCGGGGATAAAAACAGAAGGTAACGAGGCGCGACCTTATCTGCATTCGCATATGCTGGCGGTGCGCGAGGGATACAGGAACCGGGGGCTTGGCGTACAACTCAAGCGGTGTCAGCGGGATGAGGCGTTAGCGCGGGGAATCCGGCACATGGAATGGACTTTTGATCCGCTGGAGATCAAAAACGCTTTCCTCAATATCCACAGGCTGGGAGCGGTTGCGCGGAGCTACCGGCAGGATTTCTATGGTGTATCCTCTTCTCGACTGCAGGGTGGGCTGCCGACGGATCGTCTTTTGGCGGAATGGGAGCTTGACTCATCTAGAGTGAAGGGCATTCTGGACGGGCACCGGGCAGCCGGACAAGTCATAGAGGAACGGATTCTGGTCCCGGCCTCCATCTATCAGTGGAAGGCCAGCAAAGCAGACCGGGAACGAGCCCTCGCCGTTCAGATGGAGAACCGCCGGAAGTTTCAACAAGCATTTTCCCAGGGTTTGGCCGTTATTGGTTTTTCCCTGGATGCAGAGAGAAATGGAGTCTTCGAACTGGGCTCCCTCACCCAGACCGGAGAAGGTTCTGAGGAACGCGAAAACTTATGAGAATTGATGCAATTATTCTACGTGAACTGCATATGCCGCTGGTGCGTCCGTTTGAAACCAGCTTTGGCGTCACCACCGAACGAAGAGTTCTTTTAGCCGAGATTCATTCCGAAGGGCTGATCGGCTGGGGCGAGTGCACGGCGGGCGAAAGGCCGCACTTTTCAGGGGAGTCGACGGACACCGCCTGGCAGGTGATTACACAGGAACTGGGACCGATTCTGGCAGCGGAAAACCCGGAGCACGGCGGCGAGTGCCCGCGGATCTTCCGCCAGGTGCGCGACAATCCGATGGCCAAGGCTGCTCTGGAAAATGCGATCTGGGACATCGAAGCGCAGCGCGAAGGCGTGTCGCTATCGCGGTTGCTGGGCGGTGTGCGCGATGCGATTCAGTGCGGAGTTTCGATCGGTATTCAGCCGTCGATTCCGGTGCTGCTTGCGACGATCGAGCGGGAACTGGCTGCGGGGTATCAGCGCGTCAAGTTGAAATGCAAGCCAGGCTGGGATACGGAGGTCTTCGAGCAGGTGCGCAGCCGCTGGCCTGAGGTCACGCTGAGTTGCGACGCGAACTCGGCCTACCGCATGCGCGATCTGGACCATGTGGTTACGTTTGACGCGTTCGATCTACTCATGATCGAGCAGCCGCTATGGCACGACGATTTCTATTTCCACTCGATGCTGCAGAAGCGGATGGATACGCCGATCTGCCTGGATGAGTCGATTCGCAACCGGCGCGATGCGCTGGCCGCGATCGAGATGGAGTCATGCAGAATCATCAACATCAAGCTGGGACGGGTGGGCGGTTTCTCGGAAGCGATTGCGGTGCACAACGCGGCGCTGGAGCGGGGTATTCCGGTGTGGTGCGGCGGGATGCTGGAGTCGGGCGTGGGGCGCTCTCACAATATCGCGCTTTCGACGCTGGAAGGCTTCTCACTGCCTGGAGATGTGTCGGCTTCAGCGCGCTACTTCACCGAGGACATCAT
>JASHVE010000570.1 GCA_030039675.1 Acidobacteriaceae bacterium
ATTCTTTGTTGCGTTTCAACATGAGGTCGAGGTTATTCATGGGGATTCTCCTGAAGCGATTTTCTTGGCGGCCACACCGCATCATTGCGTATGCCACGTTGGATGCAGAGGTCTCCTCGCTAGAACCAAGCGATTAAGGACAAAGAAACAACCATTCCTGCCAATCGACAGGCGAGAGGATTATCGTACGCGAGCGCGCCCAAAAGAGGCCCTGTACTGGCGCGGCGTAACGCCCAAGCGTCGCTCGAAGGCGCGGCGAAGTATCTCAGCAGAAGTAAAGCCGCAGGAAACTGCTACTTCCTCAAAGCTCATCGCCGCGGATTCGATTTGACGGCGCGCGGCTTCAAGGCGGAGGTCCTCGATGTATCTTGCCGGCGTCCTGCCCACCTCCTGTTGAAACAGGC
The DNA here is from genome assembly GCA_030039675.1 of Acidobacteriaceae bacterium. GTDB lineage: Bacteria > Acidobacteriota > Terriglobia > Terriglobales > Acidobacteriaceae > Telmatobacter. The sequence continues at coordinate 405 of JASHVE010000570.1, forward strand.
GAGCAAAGTTCCGGGGACTCATGGCTGCGCGTTGGGCGAGACTCTTGACGGATAGATTGCGCCGGATGTTGTCAGGAAGCCACGCGAGCAAATCGTTGAGGGGGGATTTCGCAGAAATCTGGGCAATGAGAGTGGCGCTGAACTGCGACTGGCCGCCCGGCCGCCGCAGAAACACCACCATCATTTGAGCAGCCTTAAGGGCGACTGACCTGCCCAGATCCTCTTCCACTAAGGCGAGTGCGAGATCGATTCCGGCGGTTACACCTGCCGACGTATAGCAGTTTCCATCCCGAACATAGATGGGGTTGGGGTCCACGGTCACGCGCGGGTAGTCGCGCGCAAGCTCTGCGCACCAGTTCCAGTGCGTCGTCGCGCGGCGTCCATCGAGGAGGCCGGCCTCTGCCAGAACGAGCGCTCCGGTGCAGACCGAGCCAAAGCGCCTGCTGCTGCCGCATCGATCTTTCAGCCAATTGAGAAACTGCGATTCGTATCGGACCTTCGAAACGCCATCAAACCCGGCGACTAGTAGCGTGTCGATCGGCCCACGATACTCGCCAAAGGTTCGATCCGTTCGCAGCGTCGTACCCAGATGAGTCAGAACATCTCGGTCTGTTCCGCCGGAGATGATACTGATTTCGTAAATCGGTCCGTAGCTCCGGGAGCGATTGGCATCTCCAAATACTTCTAGCGGGCCGAACACATCCAGCGTCCGCACCGGAGGCACAGCGACAATCACGACCCGCCGCGTGCTTCGCGCAGGCGAGCGGTCGCGTTCATTGTCGCGCTGCGTGGGAAGTCTGCTGTGCCCTGATCTATTCATGGCCTGCCCGCCTCGTCCGCCGTCCTCAAGCGCGGAATATAATGGAGCAGCATACGTCTGGCATAAAGGTTATTGTGTTCGCGTGACACAGTGCAAACGTGGCTTCGGTATTGTGAATAAATGGTGAATCCCTCGCGCATATTCTGAAATTGCGTTTTGTGAATGACCAACTGGCTGCGCATCACGCTGCAGCCCACTCCCTCGCAAGCTCTTCAGCGAAGCTGCTGTACGTTCTCGGCCGGCACCCTAGCAGGGCAGCAAAGCGCGCCGTCTGGTCCTCCGTATTGCTGAATCCACGCTCGACGAAACCCTGGAACATCACACGAAGATCATAGGCCAGCCAACTCGGACTTCCTTTCTCCCGCAGCTGTGCTTCAAAGCGGTCGAAATCTGCATGTCCCGCGTAAGAGATTTCTTTGCGCAGCAGTTTCGACCATGTTGCCGCGGCATCCGGACCGCGCAACATCTCTGATGAAACCAGATCGTACGTCTTTCCGTTGTGGCCTTCTTCAGTCAGCGATATCGCGGCGGCCTCCGCAAGGTCGCGAACATCCACCACCGCCAGACCCTGGTTCCCCGCGGGAATCGGATATACTCCCAGCCCGGTTAGCTCAGGCCTGAGCACACGCTCATTCTGGGTGAAGTACGCGGGGCGGAGAATTGTGTAAGGCACCCCGCCCACACGGATCGCTTCCTCGACGGCATACTTGTTAGCGAAGTGCGGCACTTCGAGAAACTGATCCGCCTTGAAAACTGAGACATATGTCACCTGTTTCACGCCGGCCTTCTTTGCCAGGCCATAAGCAGTAAGAGCTTGCGTCAGCTCGACGGTGACATTCTCTCTGCCGATCAACAGGAACAACTTGTCAGTACCCTTGATCGCTTCTGCGACGGAGACCGGATCACTCAGGTCGCCGAGAGCGATCTCTGCCGCGTCAGGAAACGCGCCTGGATTGCGCTGCTTGCGGGTCATAGCCCGCACGTCCGCTCCCCGCTGAAGGAGCGCCTTGACTACCTCGGTACCCACTCTGCCCGTTGCGCCTATAACAAGAACCTTCATTGTTTTCTCCCTGCGCGGCACCTTGCCGCTCCTAGATTGATACGAATCAAATTGGCATGGCACCGGTGCTGGGCAGAGACTCGGTCTGTCACTGCTCCCAGACCTCGCGTGCGCCTCCAGCCTCAGACCTGGCCGACGCCGCCGTCTGCCATCAAATCCGCGCCCGTCATGTAGGAACTCTGGTCAGACCCGAGAAAGACAGCCGCATTGGCGATTTCCGCGGCCTCCGCGAGACGGCCGATCGGGATCATGCTGAGGTACATGTCCACTACAGACTCGCGCTTCCCGAGCCCTGCCGATTGAGAATCGAGCATTGGGGTGTCGGTCACGCCGGGACTGAGCGTGTTCACGCGGATGCCCCGATCCTTGAACTCCGCAGCCCACGTGCGGGCGTAAGAACGCAACGCCGCCTTGGTCGCCGCATACGCAGTGTGTCCAGGAATGCCCATGACATGCATCGCCGAGCCGACCAGAATGATCGACGCACCGCTATTCATCAGCGGCAACAGCTTCTGCACCAGAAAGACTGGGGCCTTCGCGTTGAGATTGAATACTTTGTCGAAGTGCGTAGATGTGAGAGTGTCAATCGAACCCTGCTCCGTCAAACCCGCATTCGATACGACTATGTCGACGACACCTTTCCCGGCCTTGACCGCCGCTGCAATGCGTTCTATGTCTTCAAGCTTTGAGAGATCTCCGGCGATGGCCGTGACATTCTTGCCGATCAACGACACCGCCTTGTCCAGTTCCGGTTGCCGGCGCACTGTGATGAAGACGTACGCGCCCTCGTCGACAAACCGCT
>JASHVE010000042.1 GCA_030039675.1 Acidobacteriaceae bacterium
GGCGAAGACGCGCAGCAGGATCTGCTGAAGCTGGCGCGACACCCACAGCAGCGCCGCGCCTTCCGTGAGCCAGCCGATCGTGAGCCAACGGCCATGCGTCTTGAGCGGAATGGCGATGGTGAGGAAGACGACTGCGGCGGCAAGATGCAGCGCGGCCAGCACAGGAGGGCCATCTCGCAGGATGCCCCGCGTCGGAAGCCGGAGCAGCAAAAGGTAGAAGGCGGCGAAGGCGACCGCCAGCCACGGACCGGCCCAGTCCTGCGTGGCAGAAGAGAACAGCGAGTAGAGCGCGACAAAGCCAAGGGCGGCATTCAGAATCGGCAGCAGAATCAGCGCGAGCACGTCCCAGCCGGAGAAGCCGCCGCGATCGTTCTGCTCAGCACGCACGAGGCGCGGTGCGAAGGCAAAGATAAGAAAGAAGCAGGTGAGGAAAAATGCCGTGCGGCCTTGCTGCGCCACGGAGTAAAACCCGGACCACCATCCGCAGATGAACAGTGCGGTGCCGGTGAAGGCCGCGAAGAGCAGACGCGACCAGGGCCGCAGGACGACCAGCGCAAGCACGGCGAGATCGAGGATGAGCAGATAGGTGAAGAGGGTGACCTCATGATTGCCGCCTGTCGAAACGAGCAGCGGCGTGCTCAGGCCGCCTGCGATGGCATAGAGCGCGAGCAGTTCGGCGTTGCGGGTCCAGGAGACGAAGCCGTTGAATGCAGTCACCAGGATCATCGCGCCAAAAGCGGCCCATGCCGGCAGCAGCGCGTAGACAGAGAAGGCCGCCCACAGCGATAGATAGAGAGTGCCGCTACCAATGGCTTCGAGAGAATAGGCAAAGGCCGTGAAGCCGCGCTTTTGAAAGCGCTCCGACCATGCGATGAGCCCCGCGCCGGCCACCAAGCCGATCAATACCCGGCCCAGCGGGCCGATCCAGTGATTGTCGAAGGCCAGCTTGAGGAACCACGCCACGCCGATGAGCACGGCGAGAATGCCCACGCGATTGAACCACTGCGAGCCGATGCGATTCTCGAGAGAGCGGGTATCTACAGACGCAGGCTGATCGAGCGCGCTGAATGCAGGCGGTGCGATCACGGCTGGAGGAGCAACTTGCGGCGGAGCAGGAGGTAAACCGGGTTCCGTTACTGGTGTTGCTGCGGTTGGAACAGCTTCAGCCGCAGGTGGCATGGCGGAAACCGGCGGGCGTTGAGCCGGAGCAGGTTGCGTCGCCGGCTGTTCCACAGGGGCTACGCGCCAGCTTTCGATCCGGCGCAACTGCGCTTCCAGGTCGCGAACGTGACCCATGAGACCGGCCATTTGCTCGCGCAACTCGCGCGCCGTCGTGCGAGCCGTGGCCAGCGCCGCAATGGGAAGCGCAATGAGCGCGACGAGCGCAACGATGAGAACCAACAGCCAGAATTCCATGGCGCAGATTGGCCGTAATTATAGCGCTGACTCTGGGCAGAGCTGTTAATACGAAGAAAGTTCCGTTTATCTCCGCGGCTGCGGCGGTTTGCGCGTGAGGTGCCACGCCGCCAGCGCCAGGGCCAGCATGCCGAGACCGCAGGCCGCCCACGGCGAATGCACGCGATGTATCCTCCAGCCTTGCCAGAAGGCAACACCCGCGGCCAGCAGCATAAGGAATCCACGGATGTGGTTCACGCGCCGTGCTCCGCACTTCGTTGTCTTTTCATCATCCTCATTCATCCTAATCATGCAGGGGTGATGGCAATGCGCGTGGCGGCCGCATTGACCCGGCGGGTGTCGAATCCCTATGGTGAGTAAGGGCCCAGCTGCATCGGAAAGGACTTCCTATGGCTACATCTGCTGTAACCGCACCGCTCAAAAAAACCGCACTCAACGCCACACATCGCGCTCTGAAGGCCAAGATGGTCGACTTTGGCGGATGGGACATGCCGGTCGAGTATCCGTGTCCTCCACCCCAGCGACAAGGACCCGTCGCTGGGGGCCCCGGTTCCGGTGGGGGGCTCATCGCCGAACACATGGCGGTGCGCACAGGCGTGGGGCTCTTTGACGTCTCGCACATGGGCGAGATTCAGTTCCGCGGTCCGGGCGCGCTGGATGCCGTGCAGCACATCACGATGAACGACGCTTCGAAGCTGCAGGACGGGCAGGCGCACTACTCCGCCCTGCTTACGCCCAAGGGCACATTCGTCGACGACATTCTGGTGCATCGGCTCGGGGCAAACGATTATCTGCTGGTGGTGAATGCGGGCACTACCGACAAGGACTTTGCCTGGATCCGGCAGCAGGTGGGCGCGTTTCCGTCGATTCACCTCAGCAACTACTCCAGCTACTACTCGCAGCTTGCGCTGCAGGGGCCGCGCGCGCTGGATACGCTGGCGAAGCTCACCAAGGTGGATCTGGCGGCGATCAAAAACTACTGGTTCACGTGGGGTACGGTGGCCGGGATTCCCAATGTGCTGATCGCGCGCACGGGGTACTCGGGCGAGGACGGCTTCGAAGTGTATCTGCCGTCGGACGAAGCGACGACGGTGAAGATGTGGAATGCGTTGCTCGATGCCGGCGCGGAGTTCGGCATCAAACCGTGCGGGTTGGGTGCGCGCAACACGCTGCGGCTCGAAGCGGGAATGAGCCTCTACGAACATGAGATCTCCGAAGAGATCAACGTCTTCGAAGGCGGGCTGACGCGCTGGCTCAAGCTCGACAAAGGCTCTTTTGTCGGACGTGATGCTTTGATGGCTGTTCAAGCGGAAGGCGGGCCGAAGCGGAAGATCGTCGGCCTGGAGATGATCGAGCGCGGCATTGGACGCGACGGGTACTCCGTACTTTCGCTTTCTGGAGAAGAGATCGGCAAGATTACCTCCGGCTCACCCGCGCCATTTTTGAAGACCAACATCGCAACGGCCCTGGTGCCCACGGCGGTTGCCGACTCCGGCAGCGACGTACTGGTCGACGTGCGCGGGAATCGGGTGCGCGCCAGGCAGGTGCCGGTGCCGTTTTACAAGCGGGCAAAGAAGTCGTGATTCACTGAGAAAGCTGTGTCTGCTGCGCCTTCATCCACGCCTCAACCTTCGCTCAGCGGCTCGGTCCTGGTGCTGATCCAGTTCGACGTGTGCGAGGAGATTCGGCTGGACCTGCTGCTGAGCCAGTTGCAGCAGGCGATGCATGCGCGCGCAGTGCAGCAGCCGAAGATCAAGCATTCCGTGCCGGCCTACGTGCGCTATCAGCGGCCGCCGGTCGTAGAACCGCTGGAGCCACTGTTGCTCAGCGGCGGCGAGCGCCTCGAAGGCGAGATCAAGTATTACGACTACGGCGTGGTGAGCGTCATCTATCAGCTCGCTTTTTCGGGCGACTGGGAGAGCCTTGTACGCCTGGCCAGCCGCTGGGTGTGGGACGTGGATTTTGCCTCAAAGGTGGAACCCATCGTCCGGCAGAGGCTGGAGCGGGCTGCAACGGCGATGATCAAGCCGTACGCGCGCTGGCTCAGCGAGGACTACTTCATCTTCCACGCGCGCGACGAGGGCGGAGGATTCTCCGCAGCCGATCTGACGCGCGACCGCGGTCTCGAAATTGCGCAGATTGTGCGCGGCGACCGTCTGCGCCTGTCGGCGGGCGAGTGTGCTGAGGTGTTGCAATCGCGCATTTCGTACTACGAGAACGATCTGGCGGTGATCGGGTGGAATGCCGCGTTTCTTTACGACAGCACCACGGGAGCGGAGACGGCGATTCAGCTTCTCGAGTATGCCAATTCGCAGCTATTGGAGTTTCGCCACTACGACGAGCTGCTCACCGAGATTCTCGACAACGTGTACGATTCGCTCGAGCTGAAGAAGGGAATGCTGGTGCGGTGGCGCATGGCGCGCTCGGCCACGCGGCTGCACACCGTGCTGCTTGAAATCGTCGAACTTACTGAGCGTGCCGATAACTCCATCAAGTTTTTGAGCGATATGTTTGCCGCGCGGCTCTACCGGCTGGCCGCGGCCAAAGTCGGCGTTCCTGACTACAAAGACTTAGTGGCAGAAAAGCTCAAGACTGCCGACGCTCTCTACCAGTACATGATCGATCAGTTCAACCAGGCACGCGGCTTATTTCTGGAGACCGTTGTCGTGCTGATTCTGCTCATCGAGCTGGTTTATCTCTTTCGCGGTCACGGGATGTAAGGGTCTGCAGCATAAACTCCCGTCAAGAAAGTTGCAAAATATAAGCATTGTCATCCTGAGCGACCGGACGCTGAGCGTAGACAAGCGGAGGGAGTAGAAGAACCTGCATTTGTGCGCCCGTTATGCTTATTCTTAAGCGCTGGCACCGTGCGCGCAATCGACAATCTAGCCATGCGCGAGAACAGTGTG
>JASHVE010000571.1 GCA_030039675.1 Acidobacteriaceae bacterium
ACGCGCAGCCTCTCGCCCAGTTGGTACGCAAAACTATCGAGCGCACCGAAGCTGTGACGGATGGTTGCATCAGTCCCGACTCACGAATCTTTGGCACGTACCTTCACGGCCTCTTTGACGGAGATGCCTTTCGGCATGCCTTTATCCAGGCCGCGCGTGCGTTCTGCCAGCTCACCCCAGTTGCGGAGTTGAACAACTGGGGATCGAAACGGCAGGAATCTCTTGACCGGCTCGCAACCGTTGTCAGCCAAGCGCTCGATATGCCGAAGATCTTCGAGTGGGTTGGGCTCCGGTATCAGCCTCAGCCCACACGCGAGACCGGCGAGGCAGTGCGATGAACCGCTGTTTGCTGCTTCCCACTGTCTGCGTTGCTGATCAAGTCGCGGGTGATCCCGAATGGCTTCCGCACCCTGTCCGGCTCATGGGGTGGGCCATCGCGAACGGCGAGACACTTTTGAGGCAGCCGGACCAGAGCGACGCCAGCGAGCTGCTTGCCGGTGCGGCCCTCAGCGCAACGGTTGTGACCGCCAGCTATTTCCTCGCACGGCTGACAATCGCAGCGGCTTATCGCCGCTCGAAGTTACAGGGCTGGCTTACCGAGGTCGGTCTTGGATGGACCTGCCTCGCGGCCCGCTGTCTTCAGGATGAGGCGTCGCTTGTGCTCGCTGCGCTCGATAAAGGAGACATTCTGCGGGCGCGCCGCCGTCTTGCGCGGACCGTTGGGCGAGATACCGCGAACCTCGACATTCACGAAATCAGCCGGGCGGTCATCGAGACTGTGGCTGAAAGCGCCTGCGATGGCGTGGTTGCGCCGCTCTTTTACATGAGCCTGGGCGGTGTTCCACTCGCGATGGCGTACAAGGCCGTTAATACGCTAGACTCCATGATCGGTCATGCGGATACGCGTTATTTCTATTTCGGCAAAGCGGCGGCTCGCCTGGATGACGCAGCGAACTTTGTCCCGGCGAGACTAACAGCACTTGCGATCGTAGCTGCTGCCTGGTTGTCGAAAGCCAATGTACGGGGGGCGTGGGAGGTCTGGTTGCGCGACGGGAAAAAACATAAGAGTCCCAATGCCGGCCAGCCCGAGAGCGCGATGGCTGGGGCGCTCGGAGTTCAGCTTGGCGGGGCAAACTTCTATGCCGGCGAGTTTATGCCAGCTGAACCAATAGGCGACGAGTTTCTGGCGCCCCAGCCCCACCACGCTCGCAAAGCTATCCGCATCGTATCCGCTGTTGCGCTGCTGGGCCTCGGCGCAGGAGTGCTCCTCAGCGGACTGCTTCGGTCGCGGAGGGCTAAATGACTGGATTAGCACTGCTCCACGGAGGGCAGCTCCGGCAAATCGCAGATTGCTTCGGGATTCCAGTTCATGAGCTGCTTGATTTCAGCGCGAACATCAATCCGGAAGGTCCGCCGGCAGCTGTTCTTTCTCGCCTTCGTGCGTCACTCGATGACCCGTCGGTCCTCGCCAAATATCCAGACCTCGACGAGATAGAGCTCAGGCAGTCCCTTGCGCGCTATGCCGGTGTTCGGCCCGAGAATATCGTTGTGGCGAACGGCTTTGTCCCGCTATTAGATGCAGCGCTCCGAATTTTCCCAATTCGAAGTTGTCTCGTGCCGGTGCCGGCATTTGCCGAATATCGCAGAGCGATGGAACGATCCGGGGTCGAAACGATCCCTCACACGCTTACGCCCGATTCTGATTTCAGTTGTAATGTCACTGATCTGTTCCGCAAATCCTGCGACGCAATACTCCTCGCCAATCCCCAGAACCCGTCGGGTGTTTTGTCCTCTCGCGAAATGATGTTCCGGATCACCGAAGAAGCGGCACAGCGGAATATCCTGGTTCTCCTCGATGAAGCGTTCATAGACTACTATCCGAGCACCTCCCTCGCTTGCGAGGCTGATCACTTCCCAAATCTCATCGTGTTTCGCTCAGTAACGAAATTCTTTGGGATGGCAGGGCTACGCGTAGCCTACGCGGCGGCCAATCCTGATCTCGGTAAACGGATTCAGCAGGCGATTGCCCCATGGTCTGTCACCACGTTGGCCTCTCTTGCGGCCTTTACCGCAGTTCGCGATGAGGACTATGCGCAACGCATCATCGCGCTCAACAATGAGCGTCGAAACCATCTGCAGACCGCAGTTGGGAAGCTCGGCATCCACGTTTATCCCTCCGCGGCCAATTTCCTCCTTTTGCGCGTGCCCGGCTCTGTCGATTCCCAGCAGTTGTGGGAGCGCATGATCTGCGAGCGCCACATTGTCCTTCGCAACTGCGCCAACTACGAGGCACTTAGCCCTGGTCATTTGCGTGCTGCGGTTCGCACCCTTGCCGAGAACGAACAGCTTATAGGAGCTCTTGCGCATGAGATTGAATGCAGGCCATGACGCACTGGTATCGCGAGCCACATAAGCGGTCATCGCCGAAAGTCCCAACATGCGGGATGTCTGTTGTGTCCGCTGTTCGGGTGCCGACCGGATTTGCTCCGCTCTCGGCATCTTCAAGCCTAGCCTGGCCATCCTTGCCTGCTCCCTGTCGGTAATGAGTTCAGTAAGCGGGAAGGCCGCAATTCGCTGCGTTTCTGTTGCCGCATGTGCGATGAAACTGAATTGGGCCGCTATATCCTTCCTCGGCCTGGCTCCGGTTGTGAGCCCTTGACACCCATCATAGGGAGAAATAAGTTTAGAGTAGTCTTTGAAATGAAGCGAAGAAGCCGGTGCAATTCCGGCGCGGTCGCGCCACTGTGATTTAGACCACTTTTCCTTCAGCGGTAGCCGTTGTAGCCCACGTGCAGGGTGGCGCTTTCTTTGGTGAGCCGCTACTTGAGCCTAGTGGCTTCGGTGTACAGCAGAAGGAGAAATACTATAAGCCAGACCTTCCTTCATTGTTCAAGCGAACTCTGCTGTGGGACGCATGATCCCGGGAGGTTCTCGAATGGCTCAACTCGTGGCCGGCACCCTTATTCCTCAACCTGTTTCCATTCCCGTCATTCCTGTCCGTGAAATTCTGCCCAGGGCCATCTTTGGAGGGTTCCTGATGCCGCTGGCAATTTACTTTGGCGGCGCAGAACAGGGTGCAACCTCGTTCATCCAGGGTCACGCCGTCCATGAGTTCATGCACGACGACCGCCATCTTGTCGGTTTTCCCTGCCACTAAGAAAGAGGACTTGATGACTCGCATCCTGCTCGTGCGCGGGATGTTTGCGGGACTTGTCGCTGGCCTTCTCGTCTTCGCGTTGGCTCGGTGGATTGGCGAACCGCAAGTGGAACGCGCCATCGCATTTGAAACCGCCATGGACCCGGCGAAAGGCGAAGCGCCAGAGCCTAAGATCGTCAGTCGCAAGATTCAAGGCGGCCTCGGATTATTAACGGCAACCGTCGTCGATGGCACCACGATCGGTGGGATCTTCGCGCTGGTGTTTGCCTTCGTCTATGGCCGGATGCAACTGACGAACCCGCGCGCACTCGCGGCGCTGGTTGCGGGGTTGAGGTTCGTGATCCTAGCTGTCGTTCCAGACTTGGAATCCTCGGCGAATCCACCGTCGATGGGCAGTCCCGATACCATCGGAGTGCGCGCGGCGGCATTCTTTCTGTTACTCGCGTTCTCTATCGCGGCAATGATCCTGACAGTAAAGGTTGAGCGCCACCTTCAGAAATGTTTGGGCGGTTGGAATGTTTCATTCGTTGCGGTTGTGTTCTTCGTTGTTGTCATTGCCGTGGTGTCTCGTTTCCCGCTTAACTTCAACGAGGTTCCTCCGCGGTTTCCAGTAGCGGTGATGTGGAAGTTCGGTGTTGCCCCTATGGAGATGCAGATGCTTCTTTGGAGCATTCTTGGGTTTTTATTTTGGTGGCTCGCAGACATGAGTCTTAGAGTACGACCGCTGCACAGCTGAAGAAGATATCTGGGAAGGACAGAAACGATGCACCCCGTTCAGGAGCCGCGTCATTTCGGCACGCAACAGTTCGATCTCGCAGCAAGGCCGCGATGGTCGGCGCGCAACCTATCACGCTGGTCTTCTTTGATCCCACTCGCCCTGATGGCCTGCGCACTGGCGCTGCCCGCGCAAACCAATCCGCGGCGCATTGTATCGACCGCGCCGAGCATTACTGAGACGCTGTTTGCGCTGGGCCTCGGCGACAGGGTTGTCGGTATCTCGCAGTTCTGCAACTACCCGCCTGAGGTGCGGAAGCTTCCCAAGGTCGGCAGCTACATCAGGCCTGATCCCGAGGCTATCGCACGGCTGGCTCCGGATCTTGTAGTTTTGCAACGAGAATCAAGTGAGCTGATGGAGCGGCTGAGCGCGCTGCATATAGCGTTCATTCAAGTTCCACATGCAACGCTTGAAGACATCTACACGGAGGTTCAACTGATTGGAAACGCAGCGGGGGTTCCCGATCGATCCGCTGCGCTGGCAGCACAGATCAAAGAGTCTCTAAACGAGATTCAATCGAAGGCAAAGCAGATGCCCTCCCCGCGCGTATTGGTCATTGTCGATCGCCAGCAAGGTACCCTGAACAATCTCACCGCAGTCGGTCCCAACAACTATGTAAATCAGATCCTCGAAATTGCCGGTGGGACCAACGTTCTGGCGAAATCTGGCCTACCTCAGTATCCGCGCATCTCGCTTGAGACTGTGTTGCGGGAGAACCCCGACGTCATCATCGATCTCAGCAGTACGCAGGAAACCGAAGAGGCTCGCCGGACCTCGCGCTTCGCTACGCTCGCATTGTGGGGGCAATATCGCGATCTTGCAGCCGTGCGTGCTGGCCGAGTCTATGCGGGCACGACTGACTCGCTCGTTGTTCCTGGTCCGCGCACCCCAATCGCGGCACAGCGTCTCTTCGACTTTGTGCACGGTGTCGGAGGTTCGGATTGAACCGCCTGCTTGAAGTCGAAGGCGTGCGCTTCGCTTACGGAAGCCAATCGGTGTTGGATTCGGTAAGC